>JBBFLL010000003.1:0-147510 GCA_037479045.1 Brevinematales bacterium
GTTACTGAGTTTGACTACCAATCCTTCTCTCAAATTCTTACACCTGTCTTTATATGCTTCTCTAAATATAGAGAAAAATTTATCCATATTTATCATCCACATCGACTTCTTCTTACCATCATTATCAATATATTCTTCATAACTTACTAAATCCTTAGAAATCTTACTATACCCATATATCCTTTCATATACCTCTTCATCTATATTTATATCTTTAAGAAAATCATATATCTTGCTCTTGCTATTTCCCTTTATATCATTAAATGCCCACTTTATTCCTTCCAGCTTTATCTTACCTTCATCAGTATCTATATATGATGTGTCTATCTTCTTCCAGTAATATGTGTAATAACTTTCAAGCGTACTTTCCCAGTTTAAGTATTTATTCTTTATTTTGCTTTCTTTACCTTTCCCATTATCCCCCTGATAATTCTTTTCAGCAACTTTTTTTTCATTAGAAGCACCTTCCAGTATTCTCAAAGAATCAATAAATACTCCATTAAGTATTATCTGATCAGTAAGAAAACCCACCAAACCAAATATTATAACTGACAACAGCATCCTTTCTATGGAATTTTTGTCTTTTAAAATCTTTTTGACCATTTCTTCTTCTATGTTATACACCTTTTCTTGTTTGCCTATAAGTTCTCCCGCATATTTTATAAAACTCAGTTCATTATTATTAACAGTCATAACATCATAATCTGCACTATAATACCATGCTAAATTACCTACATTAGTAAAACCTTTTTGAATCTGTATGTTGTTGAATCCATTATACATTGAAGTGTAAATAGAAATATTCGTTATTGTTGATATATTTGTAACCTTATTTGAAATATTTGTAACTTTAGTTATATTCAAATTAATATTTGTCTGATAAACTTTTATAAAATAATATTTACTGCCATCCCACTCTCCTACCTCAATAGGAACAAATCCATACTTCTTAAAATCTTCATCCTTATACTTATCACTAGCCTTTTTTAACATATTATCTTTTTCACTCTCTGAATATATGCCATAGTAATTTAATAAAGAAAGTTTCATTACATTATGAAAGGTTCCATCATTCACAATAGAGTTAAAGACATTAACAAAGTTGTTTTCCCCATCTTTTAAAACTTTTAGCTTTTCATACATTCTATCTATCACACTATAATTATTTTTTGTAATCCAATTGGCTATTTCTATAACACTATCATTATAATAACTTGCAAAATACCCCTTCAATTCATTCGTAAGTGCATTAAGTGTTCTATCATATTCCTGCTTCGCCATCTCTCCTTCCCTTGTCACCCATTCATATGCACTTTCCATCATTACCCTTTCTCGATATTCCTCCATATACTTCGCTCTTTCATTCGATAAACTCTCTATCAATTTCAATTCTTCCTGCCTGTTACTTACTGCTTCATTATATCTCGCAAATGCATTCGTAAATGATGTATACACCCTTCCATATTCATCCTTCGGATCTACCTTGTTCGTTACTACCTTCCTCTCAGCTCCTTCCATACTATTCGTACTTTCATCAAGCACATACGGCGTAGAAGCCCAGTTATATATAGCCAGTATCTTACGATATTCAAAATCCGCCCTGTCAACTTCCTCCTTCTTCTTGTTTACATTACTCATCTCAAGATAATACTTATCAACTTTTACACTATAGTTCGATAAATTTATATAATAATCCCTAAGAAGCACATTATTGCTCTCCTGTACATTCTGATATACTACCCACGCCGCATTATAGTTACTCAATGCCTTCTCTTTATCCCCCTTTATATTATCATAAAAATATTTATACACCCCAAGATTGTTCTTACTCTCCACAATACTATACTCATAACCACTCAATTTATTCCTTTCACCTTCTATCTCACCAATCTTCAGATTCAATCTTAGTTCATTCGATATTATCGTCTTTTCATCCATTACATATATATCACTATTAGTAATCAATTCCCTGTATCTGTCCTTAACACCATTCAATGTCTCCATTAATAACTTGATCCTGCCTTCAATTTCATATCTTACATTATTATTTTTATCACTACTGTAAATTACCTTTATCACTTCATTCGTCCAGTCTTCATCCCATATCGAGCTAACATTCTCAATATTACATCCCTTCAAATCTGTTATAAAACCTATATAATCCCTTATACTATTACCCTTCCTTCTTTCATATTCCTTTATATAATTATATGCCTTCATATTATAATCTAATTCTTTACCTATCTTCCCTATTTCTTCTCCATTCTCCTTCAATAACTTATTCAAATTATCCCCTAACTTCACCATCAATCTCTCAAAATTTACTCCACTCTCATATAAAATATCAAGGTTTTCAACTGCAACACAAAATTCTTCCATCGTCACAAATTCACCACCAAAAATCTTATACAACTTCTTAACATTATCACTCACATTATTAATATTTGTAAAGCTACCAACCAGTTTAACATATTCTTTATACATATCCCCATATTCTGTCACCGTATTACTACTACTTAAACCTTTCTTCATATCTTTATATAAATTATAATAAATACTGTCTATATCTATCTCATTGGTTATACTCCCTATGTTAAACCAGCTATACAATCTATCAATATAATACTTTATCTCATTCTCTGTTAAATAAATTTTAAAACTATTTACCACATTCGATATCAACCCCTTTATACTATTCCCATCATAATTTGTAACACTACTATAATTCTCCAAAACTATCCGCCTTAGCTCATCCTTAAGCCTGTACTCCTCAAGCTCCTTAACCCATAATAAACCACCATCATAATATCCCCCTACCTTAAGCCCTATATAATTTATAACCTCCACTTCACTCAAAATACCTCTCTCAATAAACTTCTTAACATTCTCATCTCCCATAACATTACTAAAACTAAAACTACTCATCGAATTAGGATCTATCGCTAACTTTATCTCCACATCTACTATATCCCCTATATACCTGTACCCCTTCTCCTTGAGAATATACTTCGCCCATTTCTCATATTCTTCATCACTTACATAATTACTCAATACCCCTCCTTTCTCCTTCAGCTTCGCTTTAACATATCCTATATCACTACCCACATCAATACTACTCCATACACTATCCTTTAAACTATCCATCACTCCCTGCAATAAAACCTTCTTCTCACCTTCACTTATAAAACTATACGAATTCGTAACTATATCACAATACACCCCTGCAACATTATTACTTTGTATGTTACCAAGAAGATTATAATACTTCTCCCCCTCCTTGCTCTTTATAACAAAATTACTATTTAACACCTCTACCTTATTAGAGTAATCCTCTACACTATATCCCATCTTTATCTTATCCAGTATCACTAACTCAACTATGCTGTCATAAATACTCTTATAATTATTCTTAATTACTTCATTATTCGTTAATGCCAATAATTTACTAATATCTCCACCTTTAAATATATCTTCAACTTCCTTCCTCTTACCAAGTTCATTAAAAATTCCCTCTATCTTTACTTCCTCATTATGCGTTTTATACATTTCCCTAACTTCTACACCCTCTATTTCATTCAAAAATTTTATTATTATATTTATTCCTTTCCCTCTCCCTGACAATATATCCTTAAGCCTTTCATAATCCCCCAGAATATTATTTATACTCACATAATTATATATATCACCAATAAATCCGTATTCACTCCTCTCCTCTACCCCATCATACCAATCCATAAAACTTCTATATAACTCAATATCCTTCGATACATCATCAAGAACATTCATCCTTTCTATATAATCTTTAAAAATTCCTTCATATACAGCATTCGTATATCCCCTCAAATTACTTACACTTAACACTCCTTTAAGCACTTTTTCCACTATCATCAACTTCATCTCATTATATTCATACCCACTAAATACATTAGCTACATTACTTACCACCCCTTCAAGACCTCTCACATAATAGTTAGTCACAACTATAAACCCATTCGTCACTTCATTCGTCTCTACATTATATCCATATCTCATAACATTACTAGTACTTATATCCATTACAACATTGCTTATAATCTCAGCTACCTCTCTTAAAAACCTACCCCTCCTGTCCTTCCTTACTTCCTTCAATGAAATATTTGTTACATTCCCTAGCTCATCCTTTATATTATTACTTAACATCCTATCTATCGCATTCTCATATATCCCTATAAGATTACTATAACTCGTTACATAATAACTTAATTTACTCCTCCATACAATATAATCTTCCTCATTCGTTATATTAACTACACCTTCAACAAAACTCTTTAACCCTTCATCCTCTAAACTTATATTACTTACTAACCCCTTAATATCAACCAGATCTCTATAACTCATCAAAATATTTAAATTACTATATCCACTCCTTGCCCTATTACAATCATATACTAAATTACTATAAAACCTTATATCCTCATTCACACTCTCAATATACTCCATCTCAAAAATATTTACTCCTAAAACCTTAAGACTATTCTCATAATTATTCTTCGCATCTATATAACCCTTCACAACCCCTTTAACTATGTCCGCTATTATGTCCATATTCCTCGGATCACTCGCCAGTATCCACTGCTTCAACGCAAACTCATAATTCGTCCTCGCTCCCTCCATCTCCATCTTTACCTTCTCTATCAATCCCCACGAATTCGTAACTCCAATATACGCATTATTCATCTCATTAAACGAATTGGACATCCTCTCCTGGGCAACCGACAAATTCGACTGGGCTAACATAAGATAATTATACGCGTTATCCATCCTCGCTATCGTCTCTTCCATACTTTCCCTTCCACTCTCATTCGTTACATAATATACAAGATTCTCTACTATACTTAATTGATCACTCCAGTACTTATAATCCTTCTCCCTCTGCTTTAGTATCAACTCCTTCGCACTCATAAAATACATATCAGCAAGCCCATCTCCGCTAACTTCAACAAACATACCCCACCCAACATTACTCGAAAACAACTCAAGCCTTACCCTGTTCTCCATATTACTTAATACACTGTGAAAATTACCCCAATAATTCTCACTCCTGTTACTTATATATATCAAATTACTTAACTCTATGTTCAACCTCATCAACTCATTCGCTTTCTCCCTTACTTCATTCTCAAGAACAGCCTTCCTATTAACTAAATCATTATAATAATAACTATAATTACTACTTCTTACATAATTACTTATTTGACTTATAACATTATTTAATTCATTCAACCTGGCTATGTAAGAATTACTCAAACTATTTATACTGCTCAACCTCTCATTTATCCTCTCCCCAATAAACTTTATGTTCTCCTCTATCCCTCCAAGACTACCACTCGCCTTCATCGTAATTTCCTGCAACTGCATTATATAACTAACATAATTCTCCTTCGCATTCTTTACCTCTACTTCAAGATCCTTTAACGCCTTCTCAAGATTAAGCCCGTTCTCTTTACTCTTAACCTCCCACTCCTTTATACCTTCCTCTATTTTCTTCTCCATACTCCTCGTCCACTCATTCCTCTTCCTTACAAGATTCCTGTACCCATCTCGCCAGTACTTCTCCCCTTCTTCAAATCCTTCCCTCGCCTCCTTCATCCACTTGTTCATCCCTTCCGTCATCTTCATAAATAACTCATCCCACTTCTTTATCCCTTCAACATACTTCTCCCTTACACTATCTCTCCACTTCTTAAAATCTTCTTCACTCATCCCTTCAACCTGCGGGAATTCACTCAACGCCTCTTCAAGCCTCTTAACCTCCTCCCTCATCAAATATTCTGCACTCCCCTTCTCACTATACCACCTCAGCGAATCATCATCATATAACGCCTTCCTTATATACTTCCCAACCTCTACCTTCTTCACATTTATAAGCAAGTTTAAGTAATTATTATACCTCTCCTTAAACCTCTTCCCAAATTCCTTCTCATAAACTTCATAGCCTAAATACAAAATTAAAAAATTCGGTACTACTCCTCCATTGCTCAATATATTATTACCTAAATCTATAAACTCATTCGTTATATCCTTAAAACCTGCCCCCATCACTTCCATCATATTGCTTATACTGAATCCTACATCCCACCTGTTTATATTATTCGTCCAGATTAAACCTTTTACCCTTTCCACCCAGCCCTCAAGCCCCATTTTACTACCAGCTTCATCGCCCATCCTCTTCAATATACCACTCTTTATAACTTCTACAACCTCATTACTTACATTTATTAACATCTCTTCATAATTAATCCCTACTTCTACACCTATCTCATTCCTTTTCCTCCACTCATCCCTGAACTTATCAATATATCTCCTCTCCAGCTCTAACAACTCACTCATATTACTAATACTCTTCCCAAACCTCACTTCCCTCTCAATCTCATTCACATCAATCCCATAATCCTTCAACATACTTCCCCATACAAAAATAAATCCACTACTTAAAAGAAAAATAAAGTATAACACAAATAATTTCATCTTCTTCATACTATTCCCCCACTAATTTATTGTTTTTATTATATCTAATCATATCTTCTCACTTAATTACCTATTATTCCCTTTCCAAAAATATACTCCACATCTCTAAATAAAATACAAAAAATAATCCCCTATTTTTGAAAAATTTTAAAAAAATTTTTCAAAAATGTCAATCCAACTAAAGTCACTTTTTTCTATCCTTACTAAAATTTTTACCCCTCTTCAAAAAATCTACATACTCCTTAAGCCCCCTCTCATAAAATACTAACCTGTAACGCTTCATTAACTCCTTATCCATAAGCCCCTTCAACTCAATAATTAAATCAGATAAAACCCTATCCCTCACCTTCATATATATATCACCTTTATACCCTTTAACAATATACCTTCCCTTATTCCTTTCATAAAAATCCTTTATAATATCTTCTCTTATCCCCTTCCTTATCTCCTCAATTAATAACTTACTATATTCATTAAGTACCAAACGCCTTTCATAAGCCTTTATATAATCATTAACTCCCTTTTTAAACTTATCATCTTCAAAACCTTGACTCTTAGCAATATAAATAGGCACCATAAAATCAACATATTGATTAATAATAGACAAAAAAGTCCCCCTATCAAGATTAGTTAAGTCTACTTTCCTGAAAAGATAAACCACTCTTACAATATCATCCCACCTTATATCCCTGCCAGAAATATTTAAAATTACAATTTCCTTAGGAATATTCAAAAAAGAAATTTCTCCCTTACCCTTAACAAAAAACTTGTCATTAGAATCTAAAACTTCAAAATTATACTTCACTTCTTTATCTTTTATATCTTTCATTACATAATAGGCTAACTCATCTTTTGTAAATATATTATTAAGCCTTCTATAATTTTTCTTAAATTTTTTAATAACATAAAAAATTGTATACCCTCCTTCATCCTCAAACACTTTAGTCAACCTGCCAGCTTTAGAAAAATTTTCTCCCCACATTTTATCATCAAACCTCCTCTTTAATATATACGCTTTTTCAGTGGGTTTATAACTATAATAATTATCAGAGTGAGAAGAAGATATACTCCTGAAATATAACTCTTTATTTTTATCAGTTTTTTCAAGCTCAACCCTTATCTTTTCAATCTCTTCTTTTAATTTTAATTTAAGAACCTGCCTATCTACAATATTTCCATATCTTTGCGTTGCAATTTTACCATTTAAGTCAAACCTAATAAAAAAAGTTTCTACATATTCATACTTCCATTTCTTTAAAAGTTTATCATTAATAAACTCCATTCCTTTTTTGTTTAATGTGGCAAGTTTAAACCTTTCTTTCTCTTCACTTATCAAAGTTTTAAAATTTTCAGTATTTGTAAATCCTTTTTCAATCATTAAAACCATATAAAATTCTGGCAAAATGTATCTTTCAATAAGATAATTTTTAACTCCTTCAGGACTTATATCATATCTATAAAGAAGTGTAATTGGAATATCAATACTTTTTACATCTTTAACTTTAATATACTCTTTTTTACCCCCAATCTCATATTCAGCTAATTTTAACTCATTCAAACCACACGAAAAAAACAAAAAAAAGATTAAAAAACTTGCTAATCTTAAATATTTCATCTATTTCCTCCCGAAAATTCTTTAAGAATTTTTTAACAAAATTGGCAAAAAAAACATAGCATAAAAAAAGCCAAAAACCAATCCTCCAAGCATTGTAACAGCAAAATCAAACCACTGTGAACCTTTTCCAAGAAAAATAAAAGGCAATATCCCGGCTATTGTAGTTATATTAGTAGTTATGAGAGAAATTGATTTCTCTTTTATAGCATTAAATAATCTCTTTAATCCTCTTTTCCCCCTTTCTTCTGCAATTGATTCATAAATCAATATTGAGCTATTTACAGTTGTACCCGAAAGAAATATTAAAGCTAAAAACACAAATTGATTAAAATCAATATGTAATAGCAGATTCAATAAGACACTCCCTGCAAAAGAAAAAGGAATAGAAATGAAAATTAAAAAAGAATTTTTTACATTCTGATAAATAAATACCATCACTGCCATAACAACATATACAGCTATAAATATAATAGCAAACAACTCCCTATCAAATGCCTGTTCTTCTTTTAATTTATTACCTACTTCCAGGTAAAAACTTGGCGGAAGTTTAATTGATTTTAATTTCTTTTCTATTAACTCTTTTAACTTGTATATATTCTGATTATCATTTAATCTAACTGAAAAAGATAAAGATCTTCTTTTATTATTATGATAGATTCTTGGCATAACCTTCGTTTTTTCAATATCAAAAAACTGAGAAAAATATGCAGTTTTTTGATTTTTATCATTAAAAATAATTTCCTTCATTTGGTTGTAATTCGTAAAGTTAATATTTCCTTTTAATCTAATATCTATTAAACCAGAGGATGAAGAAAATTTTGAAGGTATTATACCAAAAAATAAAATTCTGAGATGAGATGTGATCTCTGGTAAACTCCAGCCATTTTCCCATATATAGTTATAATTCACACCCAATTGATATACAGGCAAACCTTCTTTAAAATGGAATATAATATCTTTTAATTGAATAGAAGAATAAATCTCTGATGCTATAAATTTTGTCACTTCTGGTAATTTTTCAAGATTTTCACTCAATACAAGCACATCTATTTCTCTTTTTTTACTTTTTCTCTCCTGCGAAAAATCAAATATTAAAGATACATTGTTGTATTCTTTTACAAGATTTTTACTCTCAAAATTTTTCATCACAAAATTCATATTAAGAGGCTTTTTTAATTTTATTATATAACTCACATGAGATTTTTCAACCTTAGATATTATATCTTCTACAAAAGAAAAAGACATAATACCATCCTCCACTTTTTGAGAAACTTCAGAAGTATAATCAAGAGAAGTTCCTGAAGGAAATTCAAGAACCGCATTAATCTCTTTTATATAAGGAACAGAATAAGGCCTCTGAAATATCAACCAGAAACCTATCGGACAGAATATTACTACAAATAAAACCAGTTGTTTAACCAACTTTTCTTTTTTAATAAAAAAATAGAAAAAATTAAAAATATATTTCTTTATTTTCTCTATCAAAATCTTATTTTCATTAAGAATATGAAGTTTCCAATTATTTAAATAAGAAACATAAAAAAAGAGAGGTACTATACCCATCGAAATAACAAAAGAAAAAAACAAAATTATGCTTATTACAATAACAAAGTTTAAATACTGTGTCTTTATTATTTCATTTCCAAGTACAAGAGGAATAAAAGAACTAAGAGTAGTAACAAGAGAAATAAATAATGGATTTTTCACCTTTAATGTCTGCACGTAAAGTTTTCTTAAGAAATTATTATATTTCTTTCCGGAATTATAACTTTCAAATATAACAAGCACGTTATCAACAACCATACCAGAAGATAAAGCAAGCCCACTCAAAATTAAAGCATTAATCTCTATATTAAACAATACTACAAATGTAAAAGTAAGCATAAGTGATAAAGGTATAATAATATTTATAAAAAATGCATTCACTAAATTTGAAAAAAATATATATACAACAATTCCAATACTTATTATAGATATTAATGCAGAAACAAAAAAATCTCTCAATGATTTGTTAACATCTTCTGTTTGATTAAACAAAATTTTCATCTGCATATCAGGTTCTAATTTTATCTTTTTTATCAATTGATTAACATTGTGAAAAACTTCAAGCATATTTTGACCTTTTTCCCTATAAACATAAACAGCCACCCACTCTTTTCCATTATATCTTAAAATTTCATCCGGTTCTCTATTTGTATATTCAATAGAAAAAAGTTCTCTCGCTGGGATATCAAGAATATTAGCTGAAAACAACTTCTCTGGGGTATTAAGTTTCATATCAAACATATATGCATTTTCAAATGAACCACTATTTTTAAAAAAAGAAAAAATAAAATTATTTTCTCCTATATACCTTGCAACATTATCTGAAGACAAAGCCTTTATAAAAAGGCTTCTATCCTTTATACTACATAATATTTCTACCTGTCTTCCTCCAGTAACTCGAGCATCAGCAACTCCATCAACTTTCTTTAAAGAAGGTAAAAAATTTTTCTCTACCCAGTTCCTAACATATACCAGATTATTATCTTTATTAATGAAACCAACCACAATTAGAGGGGAGTCTTCTGGATTATATCTACTCACAACAGGTTCCTGAACATCTGACGGGAAATTAACAGATATATTATCAACCAAAGACTTAATTTCTATACTTCTTCTTTTAATATCTTCACCGGGATAAAACCATACATTAATGAGCGATTGCCCGTCTTCTGAAATAGAATTTATATCTTTAATCCCTTTCACCTGAGACAGGGCATTTTCTATAGGTATCGTTATTGTTCTTTCTATAAAGTCAGCATCCTTGCCATAATATTTCGTCCTTATTGATAACATTAAAGGTTCAACTTCTGAAGAAGATGAAAATTTCAACATAAAAGACGAAAAAAAACCTGCAATTAGTATTAGAAAATATAAAAGTAGAAAGCTTCTAATATGTCTGATATGAGTTTTTACAAATTCATTCATTCTTACTAATCCTTTTTATATTAAATAAATAATACAAAACTGGAATGACCACTAAAGTTACAATTGTTGAAAAAAACATACCGAAAACTATAGTAAGTGAAAGAGGTTTTTGAAAATCAAATCCTTCTCCACTACCAATTGTTAGAGGAATAATAGAAAATATAGTTGTAAATGAGGTCATAAGTATTGGCCTCAATCTTTTTTTACTGGCTTCAACAATATTTCTCATAAAAATATCTCTGGATATAAATGTATTTATTTCTTGTTTAAAAAATTCAATTAAAACTATTCCATTATTGACTACAACACCACTAAGTAAAATAAGTCCGAGAGCAGAAGAAATATTCAATGAAACTTTAAACAAAAACACCACAACAAAAAAACCAGGAAAAACAAACAAAATTGAAAAAAGTATAATCAAAGGATCTATAAAAGATTCAAATTGAAAAACTATTATCAAATAAATTAAAATTATCGAAAGCAGAAGAAGAAACAAAAGATTTTTGATTGAATTTTTTATTTCATCATTATTCCAGCTATATTCGGTCCTTATATAATTTTTTGATAAAACATTTTCAATCCATTTTTCAATATCCCTTATCATTTTTTTTGATGATAAAATGAACTCAACATATTCCATAGGCTTTTGATCTACTCTATAAAGTTTATCAGGAAAATTTAAATTGGTTATATTTACAAAAATACCAGCCGGCACTTTTTTTTCACCTACCTCTATTGGAATTTTAAGTATTTCATCAAAATTATTAATCTCGTTATCCCTGCCTGATATCATTATATCTATTTCTTCATCACCCGAATAAAAAACACCGGCTTTATACCCGGCAATAAAATTATTCAACAAAGAAGCCATTTGATAAGCAGACGCTCCAAAACTGGATAAAAAAAATCTATTTGGTTCAATTAAATAAAAAAAACGTTCTTCACTACTACTTCTAACAAAAGGCACATTAAGCGAACTTTTTAAAAAAGTAGTAAATCTTTGATTAATTTCCTTTAAAATTTCTCTGTTATCCGATGAAAAAATAACCGAATTAAATCTTGCTGATTGAGGAATAAGTGTCTCCAGAGAAATAGGCTCCTCATACACTACAAATTCTGATTCTGGTGGCAAAAAGTTTTTGATAAGATAGGTTATTTTCTCTTTTTGTTTTACAGAAACAACATCCCTGAATATAATCCATATTTTTGACTTATTATTCTGTCTCTCAGTAGTCGTAAACTCATAAAAAGATTTTTCTCCAATAATCGCATAAATATTTTCAATTTTATTTTTAAAATCTTTCATTAACCTATTAATAATCGGATAAGCATATTCAGAATTTTGAATTAAAGAAGTAGTTGAGGGAAGTTTATATTCAAGAACAATTTTCTTTCTTGATATTTTTGGAAATATTTCCTTGTCAGAAAAAATTACTACTGTTAACAAAGAAATTATAGAAATCACTCCCAAAATAACAATAAATATTTTTAACCTCTTTAAATCAGAGATGATATTTAAAAGTATTTTTTCATAAAATTTAGTCAACCATATTACGAACCTGTTTTCTTTATTCAATTGAGGTTTATAAAAGTTAGATGTTATCTTAAGGAAGGAAGGAGTAAAAGAAAGTGATATAAATAAAGAAATAAATAAAGTAATTGTAACAACAATAGCAAGTTCTTTAAACAAAACTCCTGCAATACCTGTGGCAAAAATCAAAGGAAAAAAAACTGCCACATTTGTTAATATAGAATTAAATACTGAACCTTCAACCTCTTTAATTCCTTTGTACAATAAATAATCGAAATCAAGCAAATTATTTTCTAATGTACGATTAACATTTTCAACAACAACTATATTACTATCTACAAGCATACCTATCACAAGTGCCAGTCCCATCAAAGAAATCATATTAAAAGAAATTTTAAAAATATACATAAAAACAAAACTTCCAATTACAGAAAGGGGAATAATAAGACTAACTACAAAAGAATGATAAAAATTACCAAGAAATAAAAATAACACTAAAGATGCCAAAATCATTCCTATAAGAGCAGACAATATTATATTGAAAATAGAAGATTTTATTTCTTCATCTTCAGAATTAAGAATATCTAACCTGTATTTTTCAGAAAAATTTTTATTTAAACTTTTTATCTCTCCTTTTAATTTATTACAGGTTTCTACAATATTTTCTCCACCTTCAAGATATACATTTAAAAGTAACGTTTCATTAGTATTCATTATAAACTTTGTGGTTTCTTCTTTATTTCCAAGAAATATTTCAGAGATATCGCTCAATTTTACAATTTCACCTTTTTCACCATATCCTACAACAATATTTTCAAAGTTCTTGTAATCTTTCAACTTACCCTTTACCTTTATTAAAGTTTCATTCTTACCTTCCTTTATATAACCCACAGGATAATCGAGATTATTTTGTTCTATTGAAGAAAGTACGTTTCTTAGTGAAATATTTCTAGAATAGAATTTTGAAGTGCTCAATTTTATCTTGATCTCCTTTTCTTTCCCTCCAATTACTTCAACTTTTCCGACACCCTTCACCTGTTCAAGTAATGGAACTAAGTTTTTTCTTATAATATATCTGGAATTATCTATAATTTTAGAATCAAAAATAGTAAGGCCTATTTGCATTATAGGTTGAGAAGAAGGATCATATTGAATTACAACAGGTCTTCCTGCTTCTCTGGGAAAAATTGTCTTTGCAGAATCCAGTTTTTCCCTTACTTCCATATATATTTTTTCTCTTGATATTTTCCAATCAAAATATAAAACCACTATACCAAGTCCATCCTGCGAAGTACTTTTAATTTTTTTTAAACCATCAATTGAAGATAATACTTCTTCAAGTGGCGTTATAATCAACTTTTCCACTTCTTGAGGTGTATTATTTGGAAAAGAAATTAAAACAGTAACTGCTGGATAATTTATTTCTGGAAATAAGCTGAGTTTCATTCTGAATATAGATACAATACCAAAAAATAAAAGTGTGAAAGTCAAAACTACTGCCGAAATAGGTCTACTAATTGAAAATTTAGATAAATTCATAATCTACTCTTCTAATCTAATTTGTTATTTTAAAATAAAATTCCACATTATTATCAATAAAATTTGAATAAACATCAATTATTCCGTTTTCTCCTCCAGCAAATTTAAGTATATAAACTGATGTATCATCTAATAATAAACCACTTATATTAAAAATTACCATACTATTGTTATTTGAAAAAGAAACCTTCTGAACTTCAGGAATATTATTATCTCCTCCACTTTTTCTTTCAATCTTTATTTTATCAAGAACAGAAAAAATCTTTAGAGAAGAATTAAAATTTACAACCATAGTAACATTTGTAGTAGACCATAATCCTGATGAGAAATAAATTGAATTGACAATATTATTATACCAGGAATTTGAAACCATATCACAACATACTATATTTGTTATTCTAAGATGAAAACTGCTCTCATTTGAGATATAAAGATATTTCTCAATAATATTAGTAGACTCATTGCCAAATACATCTTTAACACCTCTATTTATTTTTAAAAAATATTCTTTTTCTACATCCCACTTGTTTATAGGAAATACTTTGGCAATATTTGAACTTAATTCAATATCAAAATTTAAAAAAGGAACAAATGAAATAGAATTTTTAACACTATCTTTATCTACATCTTCAGAAAAAGTAATATAAAAAGGCTGTAATTTTCCCATATTGGATATGAAAGGAACGGATAAAAAATTTATACCTCCAATATTTGTAAAAACTCCAGTAATATATGGAATATCAAAATCATTGCCAATGCTAAAACTTACATTTGTAGGTTTATCAAGTTTATTATTGAAAATATCTTCAAGTTCTCCTTTAATATTAAGGTTATATTTTCCATATTCAACAACTCCTGTAGAATAGATAACAAGCATTTTATTGGTAATGTCAAAATCAAATATATAATTAATTGATGGAGAAATTTCTATATTCTTATACACAAGATTTGTGTTTATAATTTTAGAAAAAACTATATTTATTCTTAAAAAATTAGTATTACTTTGAATACCAAAAGGAAAAGAAATTTCAACTATTTTTAATTTTGTTGTATCATTACCAATTCTAAAATAGAATATATAATCATCTTTCATATCAGAACCATTCTCTGTTTCCACACCTTTTCTAATTATTACCTTATAAAAACCATACTTAAATTTATTTTCAGGAACAATTTTAAATTTTTTATCATCAATTGCTAAAACCTTCAAAGGATAATTTTCTTCTTCTACATTTTCTATTATTATCCTTTTTATTACTATTCTCGATAATAAAGTTTCTGACATAATTTTTTTATCAAAGATTATAACAATATATTCAACATCATCAGGACTTAAAAAAAAATCACCGTCTACAGGAAATGTTTCAATTACTCTTGGGTTATCTGAAAGCTCAAAGAGATTACAACCATTACTAATTAGTAACAACAATATAAAAATAATAACTTTTGGGACAATTTTTAATAAAATTTGAATTTTCATCCATAATCTCCTTTAAAAATTCAATCTTATAATAATTACTTACTCCTATATTGTCAAAATTTATTATAAACAAATTAGAATTAAACCCACTCCTTACAACACTGGCAAGATTTCCTCTGAGATTTGGCTTCTGACTATCCATAGCTATCAACTCAATTTTAACATTATCATAAAGAGAAAGTTCATTGATAAAAAAATTGCCAGTTAAAAACTCTGCTTCAACAGTTAAATTACTATAATTTTTATTCCAATTGGTTGAAACATATAAATAATTAATATCTTCCGAATTTAGTAAATAATTGCCTAACTCAATTTTTAAAACAGTTTCTTTTATTTCGGGTCTTACAGAACCAGTCCCATCTGTGTAAAATGCTATTTTATGGTCAACTTCCATTTTTCGCCCATATAAACTTCTGATATTTTTAGAAAAAATTATACTATAATTTGTCTCAGAAACAAGAGTCTCATTAAATTTGACTTGATATAAAAAATTTGAAATATTAGTCACAGAATAAACCAAAAATTTTGTTTGCGGATTTATTTCTATACCTTCCTGCAAAGAAGAAATTTGAATTGGTTTATTAAACAAAACATAAATAGAATCATAATTTTTTTCAAAACCTCTATAATTATTTGTCAATGGAATAGTAAAATTTTGATCAATGAAAATACCATTAATAATCGGGGGATCTATTTCAGCGCCGGGAATAAATGAAATTTCATAACTATTTTTCAGCTTTGTTTTATCAAAACTCATCGCCTTATCAATTATCTTTAAATTATATATCTTACCAGCTTCAAAAGTTTCAGAGGGATTGAATATCAAAATTTTAAAATCGTTGCTCCAATAAAAATTTCCCTTCAACGATGGTGAAAGAATAAAATTTTTCTCCACTGAGTTTGTATCCATTGGGATAGAAAATTCAACAATGATATTAGAATAAATAGAAAAATTTGATTTTTGATTGTTCTCTGGAATCGTTCTTACTATAAAGGGAATATTATTATTGATTTGATAATAAAAAAAAGAATAAAAAGGGGTTGACATTTTATTACCTTTTTTATCTTCTACCTTTGCTTCAAGCTCAATATTATAAATAGAAACTGGATTTATCTTTTCATCTAATTCTGGATAATATACAAATTCTCTATCACTTTTCCAGTAAAAAGTTCCATTTATCTTCTCTCCGTTTTCTGATTTCAAAGAAAAAGACTTTTCAACAGTATCTTTATTTACTTCTTCTGAAAAAACAATTTTGACAAAAAAATCTTGAAATTCTTTTACATTTTCAGCCTTACCCGGATAAAAACTTTCAATAAGAGGTGAATCAATGTCAAAACTTAAATCACAGGAGCTAAATATTAAAAAAAATAAAAAAAATAATCCTTTCTTCATAATAATTTAATTCTCCTGATTATTAAAATTTTTTATTTTTCTTTTTGTATCATAACCTTAGTTCCTTCTTTTAATTGAGCAGGATTAGAAATAACGACCTCCTCATTATTCTCTATACCCGAAATTATATATGCATATTCTTCATCAACGCTATCAATTGTAATCCATCTACCAACTATATAATCATTTTGATTAACCACATAAATTTTGGCTTCATTCTCTTTTCTATCCATCAGAGCATCAATAGGAACTTTAAAAACCTCCTTTTCCTTAACAGAAAAAAAATCTATAATTGCAAACATACCTGGCAACAAATTATTATTCTTTGATTTTATTTCACATCTTAAAGTTGCCATCCTTGTTTTTTCATCAATAAGTGGATAGATTCTATCCACAAAAGAATCATACTCTTTTTCTCCTATTAATATTTTTAACTTACTACCCACTTTTATTGAATCTAGTTCTCTTTCTGGCACATTAAATTCAATAAAAGTCTTAGATTTATCTATTATTAAAAGCAAAGGTTTGTCCGGAAAAGCAATTTCTCCGTCAAAAAAATATTTATCAGCAACTTCACCATTATCAGGTGCATAGATAAAAGTATTTTTATACTGCATTTCAAGTTGCTTATAACTTATTTCATAGGCCTCTAGTTCTTTTTTTAATTTTTCTAATTGCAATCTCTCACTTCGAGTATGTAATTCAATAAAAAGATTTTCATTTTCTATCAAATTACCTTTAAAATTACTTTTCAAATTATCAGGAATATCTTTTAAATCAAATCCTATCTTACTTGCCTCTAATTCTTTCTTTACTTTCTCATACGACACAATCAATTGTTGATACTGATTTTCCAGTTGTCTATAAGATTCTTCAGAGAAACCTCCTACCTTTACAAGTTCACTTTTATTGGATAAAATCTTAAGCATATTTTCAATTTCAAGTTCTTTTGATTCCCTTTCTTTTTCAAGAACTAAAATTGAACGAATTCTTTTCTTTATTTCTCTTTCTATCTGAATTAAATTTTCTTCCCCTATTTTTAATTCTATCTTTTTCTTTTCTAATTCATTTCTTGCCTTATCCATCTCAAGCAACAATTCTTCATCGTTCAATTTAACTATAAGTTGTCCCTTCTTTAC
This sequence comes from Brevinematales bacterium, assembly GCA_037479045.1. Taxonomy (GTDB): domain Bacteria; phylum Spirochaetota; class Brevinematia; order Brevinematales; family JAOACQ01; genus JAOACQ01. The sequence continues at coordinate 18,178 of JBBFLL010000003.1, forward strand.
ACTATCTCCTTTATCAACATAAACTTTTCTAATCTTTTCTTTTAATTTGGGAAATATCTCAAATTTTTTCGCAAAAACAACACTACCATAATATCTATATTTTTTTTTAATATATTCTTTTTTAACTACCATAATTTTAACTTTTGGAACTAACTTCTCACCATCTTTATCATCATTAATTCCAGAAAGATTCCTTGAAATATAAAAAACCCCAAAAAAAGAACCAATTATAGTAACCAAAAAACCTAAAACTACAAATATTCTCTTTAAATTAAAAAATGAAAAAATTTTTTCCTGAATTTTCATATCTCAATCCTTCCTAAATATTAGTTATAACTCTGCTATACAATTTCTCGATATCTTCCACAGTTAACATGTCTCCTTTAATAAATTTAAATTCATATATAGTTTGAATCAAAGAAATAAGACTTTTTGCTCTTTTCAATTTAGCATTCTGTAACTCTAATAAAGATTTTATATAATCACTGGATCTTTCTTCTCCTAAACGATACTTTACAGCTTGAATATTAACTTTTTGGACAAGTAAAGCTACTTCTTTATCAACCTCTTCAAGTAAATCCTTCTGAAAGTTGATTTTTCTTATAACATTTTTAACCTTTATTTTAGTTTCCCTCTTATAATTATTTTGCTGTTCTTCAAGTTGACTGATTTGCAACTCTATATTTTTCAATTCATCAAGATAAGAAGGAGTATCATATACATTAAACTTTCCTCCATAATTCATTGACCTATAAGTATTGTCCTTATCAAACTGATATCCAACTAATGAGCTCCCGGAATTAAAGAAAAAAGGAAAACTTATATTTACACCAACGACCCAATCTATCTTAGAAGAAAACAACATCTTTCCAGACGTTGTTCCTCCGAAGTTTATTTCTATTTGAGGAATAAAATTATAACTTTGATGTGCTTTTAAAAAACTCAAATATTGCCTATTTAACTCCATTTTCTTTATATCAATCGACGAATCTAGAGCAAGATAATAAGTTTCATCTTCACTACTTATAAAATCATTGGTATCATTTAAAAAAACTGTAAAATTCTCAACTATCCTCTCATCAGAAACGAATTCTTCATCCATTTCAAATCCCACCATATACTTCATTTCTTCAATAAGATCCTTAAACTGTTCGTTAAGTTCTCTTAACTCAATCTCTCCTCGCTTAACAGAAATTTCCCACTCGTAAACATCCAATGGAGTTACTTCCTTTAATTCTCTCTGTTTCTTTACAATATTCAATTCCTTTTTTTGTAATTCAAGAAATTCTTTCTTAATAGCAAGTTCTTCCTTGGTAAGTAAAAAATTTGAAAAATAAAAATTTATTAACGAAAGTAAAAAGCTACTCTGAAATTTCTTTAATTCTAATTCCTCAAGTTTATTTTGTATTTCCCTATTTTTAATAGCAATGAATTGCCTGCCACCATCAAATAGAACCTGATTTAAACTAAATCCAAAAGAATAGTCTACACTATCATCTGCATATCTTGAAATTCTCTGATTTTTTCCATAATTTAAAGATAAAGATGGAAAAAGTTTTCTATACTCAGACAACATCATCGATTTTTTAAGTCTTAAACTTTCTTCTTTAAATTTTATCTCTTTAGCGTTATAATATGAAAGATTCACAAATTCGATTAAAGACATTTTTTTTAACTTTTCATTATCCTGAGCATAAAATATAATATTTAATTTTAGAAACAGCAATATTATTAGTAATTTATAAAATATTCTCTTGTTCATATTTTATTTTTTTTCTTTTTGCATTTGTTTCATATTTTTTATTGCTTCTTTTAATGAATCAAATAAAATTTCATTTCTCAAAAATGAAACCCCTCCATCAAAATCCTGAATTAAATAAAAAACATCTTCTTTTTTATAAACCAGTTTATATATAAGAGAAAAATATTGCTTGTTATTAATGAAATCATTTCTCTTACCAATTAATTTAATAAAAAGCTCTGGAGTTTCATTGCTATATGTTTCATCTAAAACAACTGTTATCCCTTCCTGAAAAAAGGCTAATTTTAGATTTTCCAAAATAATATTAGAAACAACATCCTTTGGGACTTCAAGGGCAGAAGAATTCTTTAAATCTATTTCAGATATCTTTATCCTATTAATACTAATGGTAGTATCCGGCTTATAGTATAAAACAGAACTTCTTATAGAACAAGAACAAAGAAAAAACATAGTAATAATAAAAGAATTTATTTTTTTCATAAAAAATCCCCCCTTCTATTAGGTTCTGTAAAATATCTTAAATTTTATTTAATTGTCAAAAACTTAAATTCATTTCCCTAGAAATTAACTTACTTGGATAAAGTTTTAGCTAATTCATCTTTTTCTTTTATACTTTTATTAATTATGTTTGTATAAGAAGTTACTTTTGAAAAACAATCCAGAGAATCCGATAATAACCCCAAATTTTTAAAGATAATTCCTTTATAATATAAGGCTATTATATTATCCCTATCTTCCTTAAGAATATCTTCGATTATTTCCATACTTTTCCTCATCTGACCAGTTTCAATTAACATTTTACAATACAATAACTTATTATGAATCGCCACATCTTTTAAATCTTTTTTAACATTCTTCTTAAGCAAGCTCATAGATTCATCATATTTTTCCATAGTATACAAAATATACGATTTGATAATGATCAAATTTAAATCTTTATTATTTCTAATTTTTATAATTTTATCAATTTCTTCAAGTGCTTTTTTATAATTTCCCTCCTCTAAAAGAATATAAATTTGTTCATTTTGTAACTTTGTTTGAAGGACTTTACTTTTATAGTTTACACAGCCATTAATTAAAAAAAACATAACAATAAATATTATAATCTTTTTGTACATAATGATATCCTCCAAAAAATCAATTTTTAAAACACTTCCTCATACCTCTCAAAAAACAGCCACTCTTTATTTCATTATCACCACTTGCCCTTCAATTTTTTTAATTATTATCTCAAAAACGAAAATATCACATTTAACACTATTCTTCCTCTTCTTAAACCAAAAAATAAACCCTTTTCCTTAAATATTAATTAATCTTTCAACTCATAAAGGAAACATTTATTTACTATATGCAACTTATTATTCTTTATTCAACTTAATATTAAATTATCAATTAACTAATTCACTTTGAGTTTACTTTCTATTTTTATAGTTTTTTCAAAATCTCCAATTATAGCATTCTTGTTTAACTTATTATCAAACAATTTTAATTTTCCATAATAACTAACTTCCTGATAACTTTCAAAAACAAATTTTGTTGGATAATGGACAACGAATCTTCTCTTACTGTTGCCAAACAAATCGTCGATATAAATTTCTTTTTCATTTTCTTTAAAAAGTAAAATTTTTTCTTTATCAAACTTCCCACTTCCTTTATAAAATAGCAGATTATTTAATTTATCTTTTTTTATTATTTCAATCTGTTCATTAAGTTCAAAAGGAAATCCCAGTATATTTTTGTAAGTCAAACTCCTTTCTTCAAAACTAACAAAAAACATTTGTTCAATAGCACTATAAATAACTTTCTTATAATTTTCATATAAATTTATTGAATTTGCCAACCTATCACTAAAATATTTATTAATGATATTCGAAAAATTCTTTTCAACTTGAAAATCTTTTATTATTTCCCCATTTCTTCTACTTATTATAACTTTATTTTCTTGTAAAGAAATTTCTTTGAAAAAATCAAAAAATTTCCTTAAAACCTCATTTGTGCTTTTATATAATATTCCCGAATCAAAAATAAAATTGTAAGAAGAGTTATCATCAAAAGAAATCAAAATTCTTTTAATATTATATTTTAAGGTTATTTCTTTTTCATTTATACTTAATACTTCATAAAAAAATTCCCATCCATATCTAGTTAAAGCATTATTTGTATTAGTTAATTCTATAATTTTTTCCTTCTGTTCAAATAAAATTTCCTGACCAAACTTTTCTCCAACTTCACAGTTAATCACAACTTCCTTCCCATAAATATAATAAAAAGATCCAAAAATAACAAACAAACAAACAAATATTATATATTTTATTTTAGTCAATAACATAAAAAATAATCCTAACTCCTTTCATTGAATTTAAAAAACTCTGCCTTTTTTTTATTTAAATACTCCTGTTTTAAATTAATTTCTGAAAAACTAATCCATATTATCTTTTATCTTTAATATATAACCTTAAAGTATTATTAGCTTTTTACTCAACAAAATAATTTATATAAAGCTCTCCTAAGCACATTGAGTTTGTATATTTTTTGCCAGTACAATTAATAAACACATTTGAATTATCAAAATAATACGGCACAACATCAAAATTTATTGTCCTATTAACTCACAGAACTTCTACTTATAAAACCATTCATCTCCTCAACAAAGTATTTTTCTTCATCAGAGTATACTCTAAAACTGTTATCTTTTTTATGTTAAAGAATTGAAACAGAAAAAGCCAAAAATAAGCTATCCTCTCAACCTAAGTTCTACCGCCCAAATTTGAATTAACTTAATAACAACTAAATAATCAAGAAGTTTAAAAAAATCAATCAATTAAGCTTTTTATTTATAACATATTACAAAAAATTTGTCAACTTTTGGTTTTCGTGTGTTGTTCCAACTCAATAGTGGAATAGTTTCTCCAAGTTTGAAAGTGGAAAATTTTACGCAGGAGTATTATTACCATATAAATCATCCTTTTCGTTTTGTTTTAAGCCATATAGAACTAAAAAATATCCTCTATAAAATATCTTTACCCATTAATTGGGATTAATTCTTAATTCAACACTTTTTCCAGCCAATGGTATCCCATTAAAAGCTGGTATCTTGTAAGATTTTCCTTCAAAAGATATTTCATTTACATTATTTACGAACCTTATTTCTCTCTTTGTGAGTGCATTATCTATCGTTTTTAAATCCTTTTCATAGATATTTTCAAACACATCATTGTCACTATTAAAAATCTTTCCTGAGATGTGTTGAGTATTGGCACTAAACAAATAATTGTGTCTAAGTAAAATAATCTTAAAACATTTCAACTATAACAATCTATAACAAAAAAAACAATATGTCAAGAAAAAATTATTATTGCATTACAATACTTTAAAAATTTAAGAAAAGCGAAATTAAGTTTAAAAATTTTTTAATTCAAGACTTATTCAACTTCTTTAATTTCTTCTCAAGAAATATTCCTATAGTGATAGTTATAGAACCAAGTATTATAAAAAAAAGAGACTTGTCGAATTTATCCCAAAAATATTCAAAATAACGAGTATAAAGATTAAGAATAACAAAAACTATAGCAAAACCTGTAAATATTTTATTTTTGTATTTTGCCCCTATAATAAAAATTATAATATTAAACATCAGCCATATAATACTATAAAATAATAATTCAAGGTGATAATTTTCTGAAGAAAATAAAATTTTCTCAGAATTACCAATAATAGAAAGTATCCATAAGGATAGATTTGTATAAAGAGCACCCATTACATAATAAACCTTTGAGAAATTAAAATAAACTTCTGGGAGTATTTTCTTATGTAAATAACCAATTAAAATTAGTATAGGACTTACAACTGCAAATCTCATTGGATAACTCATTCCGAAAAAATAAAACCCCCAATCAGACACATAGCCTGTTTGAGCACCAAACCAGCTTGCAATAAAAATTAATGCTAAAACTAAAACCACTCTGTTTTTCCTTATGTAAGCAATAAAAAAGTAAATTATTGAATTAATAAGCAACAATATTGACCAATTTCCACCTTGCGGAAAGATTATTTTTGCTATGGTAAAAATATCAGCACATAGTATTAAGCAAGCAACAACAATAATGGCATTCCCAGTTTTTGGAAGATAAATTTTCCATTTCTTTTCTGTAAGCATTACACCAAAAACAAAGCTCAAAATAAATAGAATTGTTAAAATAAAGGCTAAAAAATATAGAGATTCAAGTATTAATGTCAAAAGAGAGATGATACCCACCCCTAAAACTATACTTCCAATAACAAGACACCCTCTTATTATTACAGCAAAGTCCCATTGACCCACATTATATTGACTTGAAAGTTTAGAATAAATTTCCTGATCAATAAGTTCATCATCAAGCCACTTTTTAAGTTCCTTAAGAATAATTTGTTTTTTTGACATAAATAACCCTCAATATATTAATCCAAAGCAAAAATTAAGTCAATATATTATCATCAATTAATTAATTCCAAATTCAAACTTTTAATCTAATTTTTAAAAATAAAAAAGGGATACAAAAATTGTATCCCTTTAATTAACTCAGAAAATAAAATATCTTTGAGTAAGAGGTAATTTATCAAGAGGATCACATTTTAATATTTTTCCATTAGCCCTAACTATATAAGTTTCTGGGTCAACTTCAATCTCTGGAGTTACATTATTCAAAGGTAAGTCTTTTTTTCTAAGAAATCTCGTGTTTTTAACAGGAACTGCTTTCTTCTTTAATTTTAATTTTTCATGAATTCCTTCTTTGAAAGCTCCTTCACTGAGAAAAATTAATGATGTATTTTGTGTGGCAAGACCATAGCTTCCATACATAGGTCTTCCCCAAGCAGGTTGCGGTGTAGGAATACTTGCATTAGCCTCACCCATTATGGAGTAAGCAATAAAACCACCTTTTATGACAATTTCTGGGCGAACACCAAAAAATTCAGGCTTCCAAATTGTAAGATCCGCCATTTTTCCTACTTCAACAGAACCTATTTCACTGTCAAATCCATGAACTATAGCAGGGCATATAGTATATTTTGCAATATACCTTTTTACCCTTGTATTATCATTTCGTGAACTATCACCCTCAAGTGAACCAAATTGGACTTTCATCTTATGAGCAAGTTGCCATGTTCTCATAATTACTTCACCTATTCTTCCCATTGCTTGGCTATCACTTGAAATAATACTTATAGCCCCCATATCATGTAAAATATCTTCTGCTGCAATAGTTTCAGCCCTTACTCTGCTATCAGCGAAGGCAATATCTTCAGGTAATTTTGAATCAAGGTGATGACAAACGATTATCATATCTCTATGTTCCGCAACAGTATTTATTGTAAATGGATTTGTAGGGGTTGTAGAACTAGGTAAAACATTCTCTTCTCCACAAATTTTTAAAAGATCTGGAGAATGTCCCCCACCAGCTCCTTCAGAATGATAAGTATGTATTGTTCTATTTTTTAAAGCTGCTATCGTATCCTCTACAAATCCCGCTTCATTTAATGTATCTGTATGAATTGCAATTTGAATCCCATATTTATCAGCAACTCGTAAGGCTGTATCAATAACGGCAGGTGTTGTTCCCCAATCTTCATGGATTTTTAATCCACAAGCTCCAGCTAATATCTGTTCCTCAAGAGGTTTTTCCAAAGAAGAATTACCTTTTCCTGATAAACCAATATTGATAGGAAAAACATCTGTGGCTTCAAGCATCCTCTGAATATTATAGACACCCGGTGTACAAGTTGTAGCAAAAGAACCAGTTGCAGGTCCTGTCCCACCACCAAACAAAGTCGTTATTCCACTGGCAAGAGCTGTTTCTATAATTTGTGGACATATAAAATGTACATGTGTATCAATACCTCCAGCTGTACAAATTAATCCCTCTCCAGATATAATTTCAGTTCCAGGTCCTATAACGAGACCTGGGGTTATATTATCTTGAATTGAAGGATTACCAGATGCACCAATGGCACTTATCCTACCATTTTTTACCCCTATATCTGCTTTATAAATTCCGTTGTAATTAATAATCACAATGTTTGTGATCACCAAGTCCGGTGCTCCTTCTAATCCTGTAATTTCTGGAGATTGTCCCATCCCATCTCTTATAACTTTTCCGCCACCAAAAATAGCCTCATCTCCTTTGTTTGTAAGATCTTCTTCAACCTCTATTATAAGATCTGTATCTCCAAGCCTTATTCTATCACCCTTCGTTGGCCCATACATAGAAATATATTTATCCCTACTTATTTTTATACTCATAAGCTTACCTCCTTAAATCCCTTTTTCTTTGCTCTTTTAAAAGCTAAATCTTTATTAATTTCATCATCAAGTTTTCCAGAAACAAGAGAATTGAATCCTAAAATAATCCTCTTTCCTGAAAAATCAACTAATGAAACATCCACGGTTTTTTGTGGCTCAAATCTTATCGCAGTTCCCGATGGAATTGCAAGCCTTTTCCCATATGCTAGTTTCCTATCAAAAGAAAGGGCTTTATTTACTTCAAAAAAGTGAAAATGACTTCCAACCTGAATTGGTCTTTTATCTGTATTCGTTACATTGATTTTAACAATATCTTTTTTATCAAAAAGTACTATCTCATCATCAGAAAAAAATACCTGTCCCGGATAATCTTTTTTTTCTTTTTTGTTTGACATATAAAATCCTCCTTATTATCTTAAATTACTCAATTGGTTCGTGAAGTGTAACTAGTTTTGACCCATCTGGAAATGTTGCTTCAATTTGAAGAGTTGAAATCATTTCTGCCACTCCGGGTATTACATCATCTTTTGATATAATTTTTTTCGCATCCTCTGAGATTTCAGCAACAGTTTTCCCTTCTCGTGCCCACTCCATAACCTGAGCAGCAATTATAGAAACCGCTTCTGGATAATTAAGCTTTAATCCTCTACTTTTCCTGTCTTTGGCAACAAGTGAAGCCAGATAAATTAATAATTTTTCCCTTTCGTAAGTTGTAAACATATAACCTCCTTTTATGTTTATTAATCATAGCTTCTATCTCCTGTTCTAATAGTTATGTTTTCCTCTACATTTAAAACAAAGATTTTACCATCTCCAATATTACCAGTTTTACCATTTTCAGAAATTATGGAAATTACCTTTTCTACATCTTCATTTTTAACAACCATAATAAGCATTTCTTTTGGAAGTTTATCATAAAGCATATCATGAATCCTTATTCCCTTCTGCTTACCTCTTCCACGAACACTTATTTCAGTCAGTGCATAAAAACCCTGTTTACTTAAAGCTTCTGTTACATCATTTAACTTATTAGGTCTCAAAATTGCCATTATCATCTTCATATAATTCCTCCTGAAATTTAAAATCAAAATCCAACTTTATTTTTTATTGTATCTTTATCAAGATTTTCAATCCTATCTCCCAAAATAAATTTACCTTTTTCCATAACAAAACAGCTGTCAGCAAGCCTTAGTGCAAATTCAACAAATTGTTCCACAAGTATTATAGAGATATTTTTTTGTTCTTTAATCATTCGTATAGAATTTTCAATTGAAAAAACAATTGATGGCTGTATCCCTTCTGTTGGTTCATCAAGCATTATCAACTTGGGTTTAGTTATAAGCATCCTTGCTATTGCCAATTGTTGTTGTTGACCACCGCTCAGGTCACCACCTTTTCTATTCTCAATTTTTTTGAGTTCTGGAAATAATTCATATATATCTTCAGGGACATCTTTCTCATTTTTTTGACGAGCTTCCATTCCAAGCATCAAATTTTCCTTTACAGTTAAAAAAGGAAATATTTCTCTGCCCTGAGGAACATACGCTATACCTAAAAGTGCTCTTTGTTCTGGCCTAAGCTTCTCTATGTTTATTCCGTCAAAATATACACTCCCTTCTCTATTTTCAATTAAACCCATAATCGTCTTTAATAAGGTAGTTTTTCCAACGCCATTTTTCCCAATTAATGCAACTACTTCACCCTGTTCAATTTTAATATTTATATTTTCTATCACATTTGTCTCACCATATCCAGCAGATAAATTTTCTATCTCAAGCATTGAATTTTCCTCCCCCTCTTCCTAGATAAACTTCTATTACATATGGATCATTTTTTATTTTTTCAAAAGTTCCTTCACATAAAATTTGTCCATCATGCATAACTGTCACTGCCTTTGAAAAAGTTTCCACAAAATTCATATCATGTTCTACTACAACAACTGAACATTTTTTGGAAATCTTTTCTAAAATCAAACCTGTTTTTTCTCTCTCTTTTCCAGTCATACCTGCAACTGGTTCATCCACAAGCAAAAGATACGGGTCCTGAACAAGGGTCATACCTATTTCAAGCCATTGTTTTTCTCCATGCGAAAGATTTTTTGCCAATTCATTTCGTCTATGGGTAAGATGGACCATTTCAAGTATTTCTTCAATTTTATCCTTTGCCTCTGGTTTTAATTTATTTAACAAAGAACTAAAAAATCCCCTATCCATGGGAAAAGCAAGCTCAAGATTTTCATAAACTGAAAGATTAGAAAATATGGAAGGATTTTGAAATTTTCTACTTATCCCAACTCTACATATCTTATGTGGTTCAAGCGACAAAAGATTAATATTCTTCCTAAATAACACTTTCCCCTTTATTGGCTTAACTTTCCCACAAATTACATCCAAAAGTGTAGTTTTACCTGCTCCATTCGGACCTATCAGAAAACGAAGTTCCCCTTTATAAACATACATATTTACATTTTTAAGGGCTTTAAAACCATTGAAATCAACCATCAAGTCTTCTACGATTAAAATTAAATCATCATATAACATTATTTTCTCCTAAAAAATTTACTTTTCATTTTTAGTAAATTTCCTATAGAGTACAATCCCCCAGGAAATACAAAAACAACAATTATAAATAAAACCCCAAGAAAATATAACCAAGTCTCCGGGAAGTTCTCACTCAAAAACATTTTTGCCCCATTAACGACAAAAGTTCCAAAAATAGGTCCTACTATAGTGCCTTTACCCCCTATAGCTACCCACATTGCCATTTCTACAGAAGGTAGAATACTTACCAAAGATGGGCTTATTATTCCAACCTGTGTAACAAAGAGAGCCCCTGATATTCCTGCCAATATAGCTGAAATCATATAAACCATCAATTTAAATCCCACAGGATTATATCCTAAATATTTAAGTCTATTCTCTCCATCCCTTATAGCAATCAAAATTTTCCCTGTTTTCGTTTTAACAAGCCAACTTGCAAAAATAAAAGTAACAATCAATATCAAAAAAGAAATATAATATAAGAATACTTTAGTAATTCTTGAATTTATTGGAAAACCAAGAATTTCTTGAAAATTTGTCAATCCATTTGTACCACCAGTATAGGGTTGTTGTCCTATAAGCAATATAGTAACTATCAAAGATAATGCTTGAGAAAGAATTGTAAAATAAACCTCTTTTATTCCAGATCTGAATACAGGGTAACCTATCAAAATAGCCAACAAAGCTGGCAAAATTATTATCATTGCAAAAGTAAAAGAAAAATCTACAAAAGGCATCCAAAAGAAAGGTAATTTTTCAAGCCCACTCCAGGACATAAAATCAGGTAAACTTTCACTTTGAAGCTTCAAATACATGCCCATACAATAAGCCCCTATACCAAAAAAAACACCATGCCCTAAACTCAATAATCCTGTATAACCCCATAATAAGTCAAGACCTATTGCTAAAATAGAATAACAAATAAATTTGCCAGCTATCGCAAGCCTAAAATCTGAAAGATAAAAAGGAAAAGAAAAAAGTATAATAAGAAAAATTAAAAAAGTTAGAGGAAATTTATTCAATATTTTCTTAAACAAGTTCATAATCACTCCTTCAATCCAAACTTCTACTTTTTACAGCAAAAAGTCCACTCGGTCTGAATTGTAAAAAAATTATCACTATCAAAAACACAATAACCTTACCCATACTCGAAGTTGTCAAAAATTCAAAGGAAGTATTAAAAACACCCATCATTATCGCACCCCCAACTGTTCCGATAAGATTTCCAACACCTCCGAGAACTACAACCATAAAGGAATCAATTATATAATTTTGTCCTGTAGATGGACCAATAGAACCAAGTAAGCTAACGATAGCACCAGCTACACCTGCAAGGCCACATCCAAGAGAAAAAGTAAGAGAATCCACTTTTTGAGTATTTATACCCATACAGGCAGCCATATTTCTATTTTGCATAACGGCGCGCATTTTTCTACCACTTGAAGTTTTATAAATATAAAAATAGACAAGAATAACACATATAATAGCAATAAAAATTATAAAAATTCTATTATAAGGCAGTTGAATATAAGAAGTTATTTTTATTCCACCAGATAAGATTCTAGGGCTTATTACATCAACATTTGAAGCTCCAAAAATATTTCTTGCAAGTTGCTGAAATATTAAACTCAAGCCCCACGTAACAAGAATTGCTTCATATGGTCTACCATAAAGATGCTTGATTAAAAATTTTTCTACAAGTAATCCAATTAAACCAGCTACTACAAAAGAAATTGGCAAAGCAATAAAAAAGGAATTTTCTCCAAAAAAATTAAAACATATTTTTTCTGTTAAATATACCGTATATGCCCCAATCATTAAAAATTCACCATGAGCGAAATTTATCACCCCCATTATACCAAATGTTATACTCAATCCTATAGCTATTAACAACAAAATTGAACTTATACTTAAACCATTAAAGAATTGCATAAATAAGGTTTCAATATTCATAAATATACCCCTTTTTTATTATTTCCTGCAGGAAAAATCCTGCAGGAAATTTATTTTTATTAAATAATTATCTAGGTCCTAGTTTTCCTGGTTCAATAACTTTTTTATCTGGTGAAACTAATTCAGGAAATGGATCTGGTTGAACAGGAACTTTTGATGACCAAACTATATCAAACTGCCCATCTTTTCTTACTTTTCCAATCTGTACAATTTTCCAGGTATGATTATTAACTGGTTCAACTTTTACCATTCCTTGTGGTGCTTTGAATTCAACACCCCTTACAGCCTCTCTTACTTTCTTAACATCAGTCGTATTAGCCTTTTTCACAGCTTCAGCCCATAAGTAAACTCCAAAATAACCTGCCTCAATAGGATCATCAGTAACTCTATCTTTACCATATCTTTCTTTATAATTTTTAACAAACTCTCTATTCTCTGGTGTATCCATACTCATAAAATAATTCCAGGCAGCATAATGCCCTTCAATATTTTCAGCGCCTATACCTTTTATTTCTTCTTCAGCCACACTTACAGACATTACTGGAATATCTTTCGCAGTTATTCCTGCTGCCTTTAACTGCTTAAAAAATGCTACATTTGAATCACCATTCAATGTATTAAATATTACACTTGGTCTTAATGATTTTATCTTATTAATAACAGTTGCATAGTCAGTATGGCCAAGTGGTGTATATTCTTCTCCAACAACAACACCTCCTTCTTTTTCAAGCTGTTTCTTAATTATCTTATTTGCTGTTCTTGGGAATACATAATCTGAACCTAAAAGATAAAATTTTTTGTATCCTTTACTTAACAACCAGGAAACTGCTGGCATAATTTGTTGATTAGGTGCTGCTCCAGTATATACAATATTTTTACTTGCTTCAAGCCCTTCATATTGAACTGGATAAAAAAGTAAATGGTCAAGACTCTCAAAGACTGGCAAAACAGCCTTTCTACTTGCACTTGTCCAGCAACCAAAAACAACGGAAACCTTATCTTTTTGAATCAATTTTTTGGCTTTTTCAGCAAAAGTAGGCCAATCACTTGCTCCATCTTCTACAATGGGAACTATTTTCTTGCCTAAAAGCCCCCCTTTTGAATTGATCTCATCAATTGCCATTAGTGTAGCATCTTTAACCGCTACTTCGCTTATTGACATTGTACCACTAAGAGAATGAAGCACTCCCACCTTAATTACATCTTCTTTGGCACAACCAAGAAATACAAAAAAAATCGCACTAATAGCTACAAACCGAAAAAATTTCATATAAACCTCCTTAATCAAAACTGAATTATATTTGCAAAATTCATACCAGAAAAAAATATTGTTTAATTATTTCATATTATTCAAAATAAAAAAACTTATAAGTTTTTTATTTTGATTAAAAAATAGGCAAAAAAATTCTTTGTTTTTCAAAAATTTTTCTAATTTTTTATTAAAAAATAAACTTTTGCTTAATAAATATGCAGAAATAATTTATTTTATTACAATAAGTAAAATTTTATATTTTCTAATTTTTTATATTTAATAAAAATAATTATGCCTAAAAAATATACAAAAGAAAAATCAAATAATATTTTTTAATCATTCAAAATTTAACTAATTCTCATTTTTCAATATTTATGTTTTAAACTTCATTAAAAAATAAATCCAACCTCTAATTATAGTTACTAATTCTATCAAACGATCTAACATAAAATTTCTCTTCAAATTTGACATTTCAAGCAAAAAAAATTAAGATAAAAAAGGAGTTAACGATGGAAAAGTTTTTATCACTTCCTGAGATATATCTTACTATCATTTCCACACTGTTTACTTGGGGAGTTACAGCTTTAGGAGCTTTAACAGTAATATTTTTTAAGAAAATAAATCAAAAATTCTTAGATACAATGCTTGGATTTGCGGCAGGTGTTATGATAGCCGCAAGTTTCTGGTCACTTCTTGAACCTGCTATAGAACTATCAAAAAACAATCCTTTGCCTGTATGGTTCCCGCCCGCCGCTGGGTTTTTACTCGGAGCAATAACACTGAGAATCATAGATTCCATACTTCCTCATTTGCATCTTGAAACTCCAATTGAAGAGAAAGAGGGTATAAAAACTCGACTTTCAAAATCAATTTTGCTTATTTTAGCTATAACAATACACAATATTCCAGAAGGTCTTGCTATTGGTGTTGCCTTTGGTGCCGTCTCACATGGTATAGAAGGAGCTTCAACATTTGGAGCTTTAGCTCTTGCGATTGGTATAGGACTTCAAAATTTTCCAGAAGGTATGGCAATTGCCTTTCCGATCAGAAGAGATGGAAATTCAAGGCTAAAAAGTTTTTTCTATGGGCAACTCTCTGGAATTGTTGAACCAATTGCGGCAATTATTGGCTATTATTCTGTTGCTTATTCAAGGTTTATTTTGCCATATGCTTTATCATTTGCCGCTGGAGCGATGATCTATGTTGTAGTAGAAGAAGTAATTCCAGAAGCAGAGAGAAATAAAAATACAGATATTGCAACAATAGGAGCTATACTCGGCTTTACAATAATGATGATTTTAGACGTGGGTCTCAAGTAAAATGTGTCATTGCAGAAATTTAAAGAAGTTGAAGTAATCTCGAAAAAAAGTATTTATGAAATCAGATAAAAGTATATTCGGACTTGAAAAAGGTGAGCTTGCATGGACAATGTATGACTTTGCCAACAGTGCTTTTGCAACCGTTGTAATGGCAGGTTTTTTCCCTATTTTTTTCAAATCTCTTTTTATAAATCAATCTTCAGAAGTTTCAACATTCTTTCTTGGGCTTGGTAATTCAATTTCTTCCATAATAATTGCAGTATTTTTCCCGCTACTTGGGGCTCTTTCAGATATAAAAAACAACAAAAAAAATTCAATGTTAGCTATGGCTTTTGTTGGAATTATTTTTACATCGCTAATTTTTATGGTAGAAAAAAACTGGTCTATTGCCCTTACTTTCTATGTAATTGCAACTATTGGCTTTGCAGGTGCGAATGTCTTTTATGACTCATTGTTAAACAAAATCTCTACTCCAGAAAGAAGAGATTTTATCTCTTCACTCGGATATTCTCTCGGATATCTTGGAGGAGGATTGCTTTTTTTAATTACAATAATTATCTATCAAAAGCCAGAATTATTTAATTTACCAGACAAAAATATCGCTTTAAAATTATCTTTTCTTCTTGTAGGAATATGGTGGCTTATTTTTTCAATCCCATCTCTTTTTTTTATAAAAGAAAAAAAAGAAAAAACGACTGATAGCTTTATTGAATTTATTAAAAAACCATTGAATAAAAAAATAATTTTGTTTCTTATTGCATACTGGTGTTATATCGATGGAGTTGACACAATAATCAAAATGTCCATAGATTATGGAATGTCCATCGGACTATCCACAAGTATGCTCATTTTAGCTCTACTTATGGTGCAATTTTTGGGTTTTCCTTTCGCAATATTATATTCATTACTTGCAAAATTAATAAAAACAAAAAATGCAATCATTTTAGCCATAACAGGCTATACATTAATCACAATTTTTGCGACTTTTATGAACAATATAATACATTTTTTTATACTCGCTTTTTCTGTTTCGATGTTTCAAGGAGGAATTCAGGCATTAAGCAGAAGCTATTTTTCAAATATAATCAATGAAAATGAAAGTGGAAAACTCTTTGGGCTTTATAACTTAGTGGGAAAATTTGCCACTATAGTCGGTCCATTTCTTGTTGGACAAACAACCTTATTAACCAGAAACCATAGAATCGGAATTTCATCAATAATTGTTTTGTTTATAGCTGGCTTGATATTATTTATTCTTTCCTCAAGGGAGACAAAAGATGCCAAAGGAGATAGTTCACTGGTCAATAGCTGAAATAGTAAGACAGAAACTCAAAGACGGCTTTTTAAAAAACGAAATTAACAATTTTTACAGTGAATATATAATTGGAAGTATAGCTTTTGACATACCTTACTATGATTTTTCAAAAAAAATGGGTGAACTTGGTTCTTCCCTTCATGGGAAAAACACAAAATTTGCAAACACAAATTACGAACAAATAGCAAACCATTACAAAAATCCCCCTGAAGGTTTATTTTCCTTTATTGCTGGAACAATCTGCCATGCTTTAACAGACATAAACTTTCATCCAGTTGTCTTTTATTATACAAATGACGAGATAGATGCTCACAGAAAATTTGAAACAGAGCTTGACCTTTTTTATCTTGATAAAGTAAATCTACCCACCTATAGCCTTGCAACTTTGGTGAAAACAGTAAAATCAAAAGAATTTTATAATTTTCTCTCCCTTTTTATATTTGGAAGGATAGGAGAAAAAAGAAAATTAAAAACTAATATGCTAAAATATTCTTTATTTCAATATTTAATAAGAAAAAAATGGTTTTCAAATTTACTTAAGTTATTTCGTTTAAACGGTATATTAACGCTATGCTATGGAGATTTTAAACACAAAGATTATGATTTCTTCAAAAGCCCTTTAACATATCGCTTGAAAAATGAAATAAAAACAATAAAACTTCCTGAAATAGAAGAAAAAACCGTCTCAGATATACTCACTATTTTAAATGAAATAGAAAAAACAAAAGACTTCTCAAAAATAAAATTTATACCTCTATCAGGTGAGAAAACAGAATAACAAATCTTCTCTATAAGTTGCAAACTTTTTATTCATGCAATGGTCTTCATTATGTTAAGTTGAAAACAATCGATATATGAGCTATAATAATACTGGAGTTTTTTATGAAGAAAGTTAAAATAGCTATTGTTGGGCTTGGAACCATAGGGGGTGGAGTTTTAAATCTCCTTTTAAAAGAAAGAGAATTAATTAAACAAAAGCAATCTGTAGATATTGAACTAAAATATGCGATAGACAAAGATGAAAGTAAACTTGCAAATATCACAACTCCAGAAATAATAAAAACAAAGGATTACAAATTAGCCATAAATGATAAAGAAGTTGACATAATAATAGAATTAGCAGGCGGGACAAACTTTGCCTTCACTCTCATTAAAGAAGCCCTCGAAAATGAAAAAAATGTAGTAACTGCAAACAAAGCTCTTCTTGCAGAAAAAGGATTGGAACTTTTCAAACTGGCCGAAAACCACAACAAGACTATAGGCTTTGAAGCAAGTGTATGTGGTGGCATACCTATCATCAGAACAATTTTCGATGCACTTGCAGGTGATAGAATAAAAGGAATTTTCGGCATAGTTAATGGCACCACAAATTTTATTTTGACAAAAATGTATGAAGAAAACATAAGTTTCCATACAGCTTTAAAAGAAGCTCAAAAACTTGGTTTTGCAGAGGCAGACCCAACCCTTGACATCAATGGAACCGACGCAGCTCACAAGGTTGCAATTTTAGCTCAAATAGCATTTAACTCCCCTATAGACTTTAAAAACGTTTTTATAGAAGGAATAGAAAACATTGAACTTGAGGATATCAAAAATGCTGACGAACTTGGTTATATTTTAAAACTTTTAGCCATTGCAAAATTAGACCCTGACAATTCAATAGAAGTAAGGGTTCACCCCTGTCTTGTCTCAAAGGAAAACTTACTTGCATCCGTAAGAAACGAATACAATGCCGTTTTCTTAGAAAGTGAATATTTTGGAAACTCCCTTTACTATGGAAAAGGAGCTGGGGCTTATCCAACAGCAACAGCAGTTGTGGGAGATATAATAGAAATAGCAAAAGGCAAAAGCCATACAAAACTTAAACATATTTCAAATAGACCAGTTAAAGATATTGGTGAAATTGAATCAAGATATTATATGAGATTCCTTGTCCCTGATAAACCCGGTGTATTAAGTAAAATATCAGGTGTTTTTGCAGAAAACAACATTAGTATAGCTTCACTCATTCAAAAAGAAAGAAGTAAAGAAAAATATGTGCCTCTTATTCTCACAACTCACCCGGCAAAAGAAAAAAATGTAAAAAATGCCCTCGATAATATCGAAAAATTTGATTTTTCAAAGAAAAGAGGCGTTATGATTCGTCTGATTGACGATTGATATTTTTAAAATAAATATACTTTTCATCAATAAAATTGACTATCTTTGAAAATTTGAACTTTTTAAAATCCTTAAAAAAATCGCTTATTATTCCAGAATAAAACTCAATTGAAAGAAAAAGAACAGAAAATCTTTTATTCCTTAATATCTTAAAGATATTGAAAACCTTTACTAAAATAAAAGAAAATAGCCCAACAATCAATATATTAAAAAGATAATTAAACATTTTCAATAAACCATAAGAATAAAACTTAATACCAAAAATATAAAAAATTTTACCTTCCTTATAAGTAAAAAGAAAAGAAATCAAAAAAGGTAGAATAGAAATAAAAATTCCAACCAAGACTTTAATAGATTTAAAAAACAACCTGTAATCGTAAAGAGTTAATATAAATAAAGAGAAAAAAAATATCAAAAACTTAAAAAAAATATCTAAAAAAAAAGCCCCTATAAGAAATAGGGGCATTATGATTAAAATAATTTTACTTTTTTTCAACAAGAAACTCCTCAACAAGCTCTATTATAGCCATCTCAGAAGCATCCCCGGCTCTATGCCCAAGTTTATATATCCTTGTATAGCCGCCATTTCTATTCTTATATCTCTGTGCTATATCTTCAAAAAGTTTTTTTACAATCTTTTCATCTCTGAGTCTTGAAAAAACAAGCCTTCTTGAAGCAACAGTGTCATTTTTGGCTTTTGTAATCAATTTTTCAACAAAAGGTCTTAAAGCCTTAGCCTTTTCAACTGTAGTTGTTATAGACTCATATTTATATAATGAAATAGCAAGATTTTTAAGCAAAGCATGCCTATGAGAATATGTTCTACTGAAATTCTTAACCTTATCACCGTGTCTCATATTATTCACCCTCCTCTAAATTTTCCTGTTCATCTTCTCTATCACTAACTTCTTCATAATTTTCACCATCTTTGAGCGTCAAACCATAAAGCTTGAGCTTATCAACAATTTCATTAAGAGATTTTCTACCAAAATTCTTAATGTTAAGTAAGTCCTGTTTGGTGTAAGACATTAACTGCCCAATTGTAGAAATATTTGCAGCTCTAAGACAGTTTGAAGATCTTACAGAAAGCTCAAGATCCGCAATAGACTTTGACATTATATCATCTCTTGATGTTACAACCGCCACATCAACAGAAGATTCATCATCTTCAGGCTCAAATCCAACAAATATAGAAAAGTATTTTTTCAATATCTTAGCGGCACCAGTCAAAGCATCAATAGGAGAAAGACCACCATTAGTCCATATCTCAAGAACCACCTTTTCACAATCTGTTTTCTCTCCTACTCTATAATCCTCAATATAATAATTAACTCTCAAAACAGGAGAAAATATAGCATCTATAGGAATAACAGATATTACAGAATTTGAGTCAAGAAGGTCTTCAGCTGATCTATAACCTTTTCCAAGCTCGATCTGTATATCAACATAAAGTTCAGCATCATCATTTAAAGTAGCAATTTTAAGATCAGGGTTGTATACTTCAACTGTCGGATCAACAACTAAATCCTTCGCAAGAAACTCGCCTTTTCCTTTTTTGACAACCCTTATGATCTTCTTATCACTTCCATCTGTTAATTTAACCCTAACTTTTTTCAAAGCAAGAATTATATCTGTAAAATCTTCTTTTACTCCTTTTATAGGCTCAAATTCATGATTTACACCTTCTATCTTTACAGAAGTAATAGCATAGCCAGGTATAGCACTGAGAAGAATCCTTCTTAAAGAGTTTGCAATTGTAACTCCTACACCTTTATCAAAAGGGTAAATAGAAAATTTTCCATAACTATCTGTATAGACATTCTTATCATACTTAACTTCAGATGGAAATAAAGAATCTTTCCAAATATCTTTCATTAACGACCCTCCTAAATTCTAAATGAAGCAAGATACTACTTAGAATACAACTCAACAATAAGCTGTTCATTAACTTCAATATCAAGATTCATCTCTGCACGGGTCGGAATTGAAGTTATTTTAACTTTAACATTTGAGCTATCTACTTCAAGCCAGCCAGGTATAACTCTGTTAACAGAAGCCTCCAGACTCTTCACAACAAAATCAAAAGTCTTTGCTTTTGGAGCAAGTTCAATTTCATCACCAGCCTTAACAATAAAAGAAGGAATAGTTACCCTCTTGCCATTTACATAAACATTTCCATGAGAAACAAGCTGCCTTGCCGCCCTTCTTGAAGAAACAAAACCAGCTCTATAAACTATATTATCAAGCCTTCTTTCAAGATATTGCAATAACATTTCTCCAGTAACACCTTTATGCTTTGAGGCCATTGCAAAAAACTTCCTGAATTGCCTTTCATAAACCCCATAATATCTTTTTACTTTCTGCTTTTCTCTCAACTGTAAAGCATATTCAGTAGGTTTCTTTGCAAATTTTGACACTTTTCCAGGAGGATAAGATTTTTTATTCAAAGTACAAGCCTGAGAAACACATTTATCCCCTTTAAGAAAGAGTCTCATTCCTTCTCTTCTACATAACTTACATAAAGGTCCTGTATATCTTCCCATATCAATTTACCTCACTTAAACTCTTCTCTTTTTTCTTGGCCTACAACCATTATGTGGTATAGGTGTAACATCTCTTATAGTTTTAACCTTTATCCCAACAGCATCAATAGCCCTTATAGCAGCCTCTCTTCCAGGTCCAGGTCCCTTAACTCTGACGTGAACATATTGAAGGCCATGAGCTTTTGCTGCTTCACCAGCTTTCTCAGCAGCAAGCTGAGCTGCATAAGGTGTGCCCTTCTTTGTACCTTTAAATCCTACAGTTCCAGCACTTGCCCAGGAAATAACATTTCCATTTAAATCTGTTATACTCACAATGGTATTATTAAAAGTAGAATGAACAACAACAATCCCTTCTAATACACCCTTCTTTTCTCTTTTCTTTGTAGTTTTTCTTCCTGCTTTAGCAGCCATATTCTCTCCTATTTCTTCTTAATAGTATTTGCTCGAGGTCCTTTCCAGGTTCTTGCATTTGTTCTTGTTCTTTGACCTCGAACTGGCAAACCAACTTTATGTCTTAAACCTCTATAACAACCAATATCAATAAGTCTCTTTATATTCATTGCGACTTCTGTTCTTAAATCACCTTCTACTTTAAAATTTTCTTCTATCACATCTCTTATTTTAGCAAGTTCCTCTTCAGTAAGATCCTTTACCTTCTTGTTAGGATCTATTTTAGCCATCTCAAGAATTTTAGCAGAAGTAGTCCTTCCTATTCCATAAATATATGTAAGACCAATAAAAACTGCTTTATTACCCGGTATTTCTCTACCAGCTATTCTTGCCATATTCTTCCTCCATTATTTCCTTTTATTTCCCATCTGTCTTTGCTTATGCTTAACATTTTCACAAATTACCCATACCAATCCATGTCTTTTAATTACTCTACATTTTTCGCAAATTTTCTTTACCGAAGATCTAACTTTCATATTCAAAACTCCCATTATTTATATCTATATACAATTCTCCCCTTTGTTAGGTCATAAGGAGAGATTTCAAGAGTCACCCTATCACCCGGCGTAATCTTAATATAATTCATTCTCATTTTACCGGAAATATGAGCAAGTACCCTTTTCTTGGTATCAAGCTCCACCAGAAACATTGCATTCGGCAACTGTTCAAGAACAGTACCGTCAAATCTTAAAACATCCTCCTTGTCCATCATTTACCTTCTATAACCTCCATAATCTGCTTAAATACCTCCTCTACAGATCTATCACCATCAACCCTTTTCAAAATACCTTTCTTTTCATAGTAAGAAATCAAAGGCATAGTCTCATTTTTATATACATCAAGTCTTTTCTTTACAGTCTCAACTGTATCATCACTTCTTGTTATAAGAGGCTCTCCGTCATCATCGCAGATATTCTCTTTTTTCGGGGGAGTATAATAAACATTATAAATTTTCCCACACTTTGGACAGCTTCTTCTACCTGTAAGCCTCTTTATAAGCCCATCTTCATTAACCTCAAGCAATATAACAAGATCAAGTTTTCTATCTGAAGCCAATTTATCAAACATTTCAGCCTGATTCAAAGTTCTTGGGAAACCATCAAGCAAAAAGCCATTTTTACAGTCATCCTGACCAAGTCTTTCAAGCGTAATCTTAACAACTATATCATCAGGAACCAAAAGCCCTTTATTCATATAATCCAATATTTCATTCACAGGGAAAGAACCCTTATAAGTTCCCTTTACTATAGATCTGAATATATCTCCAGTGGAAATATGTGCAATATTAAGAGTTTTAACAAGCCTTTCTGCCTGTGTTCCTTTTCCCCCTCCAGGAGGAGCAAGTAAAGCTATATTTTTCATTATAACCCCTTCTTATCACCTTTTAATAAAAATCCATCCATTCTATACATTAAAAGTAGTGACTCAACCTGCTTCAACGTCTCAAGTGCCACACCAACCATAATCAAAAGCGAAGTACCACCCATCAAATACCCGAGGTTTGATGGAACATTTAAAACATTTATAACAACATTAGGTAGCAAGGCAATTATACCAAGGAAAATAGCTCCTGGTAAAGTAATCCTGCTTAATATATAAGCAAGATGTTCTTCTGTCTTTTGACCTGGTCTTATCCCTGGAATAAAAGCTCCACTTTTTCTTAAATTTTCTGAGATATCGTGTGGATTTATCTCAACTTCTGTATAAAAATAGGCAAAAAATAGAATCAAAGCAAAATAAGCAATAGAATACCACAACTTTCCAGGCAACATTTGATCACTTATTACCTTAAGAATATGTATTTTGCCTCCAAACCAGCTTGAAAGCTGACTTGGAAAAATTAGTAAAGAAGAAGCAAAAATTATCGGAATAACCCCAGTTGGATTCACCTTAAAAGGCAAATAAGCCACCTGTGCACCAGCTCCTCTGTTTGTATGCTGTATAGGAATCTTTCTCAAACCCAATTCTTCAAAAACAACAAAACCAATAATAACAAAGAACACCAAAAGTATTATTATAAGGTTGAGAGGATCAGTCGCTCCTTTTTCAACACCGATAAAAAGCCTGAACAAAGAGTGTGGTAACCTTGCCACAATACCAACCATAATAATCAAAGAAATTCCATTTCCTATACCCCTCTCAGTAATCTGCTCTCCCATCCACATCAAAACAAGTGTACCTGCTGTAACTGAAAGAGTAAACACTATTATAAAAGGAATTCCTTCCATATATAAAAACTGCTCTCCGGTATTCTGACGAATCAACCCCTGAGCAAATATAACACCCTGTATTATAGTAACTAAAACAGTCGCAAGCCTTCCATACTGCTGAAATTTCTTTCTTCCTTCAGGACCTTCTTTAAGCATCTGTTCTATAGAAGGAACAACACTTTTTAACAATTGAAGAATAATCATTGCCGTAATATATGGCATTACACCAAGTGAAAATATTGAAGCATTTTCCCTTGCACCACCGGTAAAAAGATTAAGAAAATCAGCAAGTCCACCTCCTGAACCACCCGCCTTTGTAATCTCCATAAGCCTCATTAAATCCACACCGGGAGAAGGAATCTGGACACCAATTCTGAAAACAATCAACATCCCAATGGTGAAAAAGAATCTATCTCGCAATTCCTTCGTTTTTAAGATATTCTTCAATATTTTAAACATATTATCTCCAGATTTATATTAAAGTTACAGTTCCACCAAGTTTTTCTATTTTTTCTTTAGCAGAAGCACTTGCAGCATTAACAGAAATCTTCAGACCTTTAACCTTTAAATCCCCATTACCAAGCAATTTAACAGGTGAAGAACCCTTTTTTATTAAACCTTTCTCTTCAAGTTTTGCAATAGTAATCTCCTCATTTGAATCAAAAACCTGAAGCTGAGAAAGGTTTACAATTCTATAAAAGATCTTATCTATATTCTTAAAACCTCTCTTAGGCAAACGTCTGTAAAGAGGCATCTGACCACCTTCAAAACCTATCCTTACACCACCACCACTTCTTGCTTTTTGCCCTTTTTGTCCTTTTCCACAATATCTACCTCTTCCGTTTCCTATTCCTCTTCCAACTCTTTTTGCCTTTTTTATAGCTCCGGACGGCTGACTTAACTTTATCACAGACATTTAATTCCTCCAAACACTACTTTGATTGAGTTCCAAAAATTTCGTTAACAGTTTTTCCTCTTTTCATAGCAACTTCTTTTATATCCATCAAACTTTCTAACGCCTTAAGTGTAGCCCTAACAAGACTGAGAGAATTAGGAGAGCCAAGAGATTTAGTCAAAATATTATGTATCCCCGCCATTTCAAGAACAGGTCTTACAGCTCCACCAGCTATAACTCCCGTACCTTCTGAAGCTGGTTTAAGAAAAACAACAGCACCCTTATATTTAACCTTAATTTCGTGAGGTATTGTTGTTCCTTTTAAAGTAATCTTCTTAGCAGATTTTATAGCTTTATCCTTTGCTTTTCTTATCGCATCGGTTAATTCATTAGCCTTACCATAGCCAATTCCTACCATTCCTTTACCATTACCAACAACAACAAGTGCGTTAAATCTGAATCTCTTTCCTCCAGAAGTAACTTTAGCAGCTCTTCTTAAACTTACAACCTTTTCCATCCATTCATTTTTCTTTATTTCCTTTTCCATAGCCCACCTCACTTAAAATTTAATTCCAGCTTCTCTTAAAGAATCAGCCAAAGCCTTTATTTTTCCATGATACAAAAACCCATTTCTGTCAAAACAAATCTTTTCTATATTCATGGCCTTTAATTTTTCACCAAGGAAAGCCCCGAGAACCTTTGCACTCTCAATATTATTTGTCAACTTTTTATCCTTCAATTCTTTTGAAATTGAAGAAACACTACATAAAATTTTTCCATCTTTATCTAACAACTGTACATATAAATACTTATTTGAACGATGAACTAAAAGTCTTGGTCTTTCTTCTGAAGCAACAACTGAAAATCGTGTTCTCTTTTTAGCTTTTTCTCTTCTTAAAGCCTTCTTCTTCGTAATATCTATCATTTTTCTCTCCCATCTAAACTTTATTTAGCAGTTTTTCCTTCTTTTACCTTAACTCTTTCATTTAAATACCTTAAACCTTTACCTTTATAAGGCTCTGGTGGTTTTATAGCTCTTATATTAGCTGCGGTTTGCCCGACAAGATGTTTATCTATTCCGCTTACTATAAGAGTCTGAGGATTTTCAAGCTTAAGAGTAATACCCTTTGGAATATCAAATTCAACAACGTGAGAAAAACCAACAGTCAAAACAAGTTTATTACCTTTAAGCTCCATTTTATAACCAATACCCTGCAAAAGCAAGGTCTTTGAAAATCCTTCAGTAACTCCCTTAACCATATTAACTATCAATCTGTAATAAAGACCCTGCAAGGCTCTGTATTCTTTTGAATCACCTTTTCTATTTACAATTATAGCCCCATTTTCAATTTTAACATCGATAAATTCAGATCTAAAAGTCTGCTCAAGCTTTCCTAATTTTCCTTCTACTATAACCTTATCTTTATCAACATTCGCTTTCACCCCATCTGGTAAAACAATAGGCTTTTTAGCAATTCTCGACATATCAATCTCCTACCAAATATAACAAATTACTTCTCCACCAACTCCAAGTTCTCTCGCTTCTTTATCAGTGAGAACACCCTTGGATGTGGATACTATGGCTATACCGAAATTATTATAAACCCTTGGTAAATTTTTATGTGAAACATAGATTCTTCTTCCAAGTTTACTTATTCTCTTAATACCTGTTATAACAGATTTCCCATTATAATACTTTAACTTGACAGTATAAAAATAAGGGCTTTTCTCAGAAACTACAAAATCTTCAATAAACCCTTCTTTCTTCATTATATCAAGAATATTCTTCACAAGACCAGATTTCTTAACATCAACATCTGCAAACTTTCTTGCAACTGCATTTCTTATTCTTGTTAATGCATCAGCAATAATATCCATATTATTATCTCCCTTACCAACTTGACTTTCTGACTCCGGGAATTAACCCCTCAGAGGCAAACTTTCTGAAACAACATCTACAAAGGCCAAAATCCCTGATATAAGCCCGTGGTCTTCCACAGAGTTTACATCTATTGTATTCTCTTACCTTAAACTTCTTTGGTTTTTTCCACTTTGCAATCATTGACTTCTTCGCCATAAAACCTCCCTACTTTTCTCTGAATGGGAATCCCATCATCTTAAGAAGCTGATATGCTTCTTCATCATTTCTCGCAGTAGTAACAATTGTAATATCAAGCCCTCTAATCTTCTTAATTTTATCATAATCTATTTCAGGAAAAACAAGCTGTTCTTTAAGCCCAAAAGTATAATTTCCTCTTCCATCAAAACTTGAAGGATTAAGCCCTTTAAAGTCTCTTACTCTCGGCAACGCAATAGATATAAGTTTATCAAGAAAATCATACATTCTATTACCTCTTAGAGTAACTCTCGCACCAATAGGCATACCCTTTCTTAAATGGAAATTAGAAATAGCAACCTTAGCATAAGTTTTAACAGCCTTTTGTCCTGCAATAAGAGTAAGTTCATCAACAGCAGGATCAAGCAAAGACTTATCCTGAGTTGCTTCTCCGACTCCCATATTCAACACTACCTTTACAATTCTCGGAACAGCCATCACTGAAGAAAACTTATACTGTTTTTTCAATTCTTTAACAACATTTTCAAGATAATGAATCTTTAATCTTGGAACATAATCTTTCTTTAATTCAACAACCTGCTTTTCAGCTTCTTTCTTTTTTGTAGTCTTTTTCTTTACAGTTTCTTCTGCCATTGCAACCTCTTAATTATTCAAATTTATTACCGCATTTTTTACAAACTCTTACCTTCTTATCTTTATCAAGAGCAATTCCAACCCTTACCCCTTTTCCACATTTTGGACAAAAGAGCATAAGGTTAGAAACATGTATAGGTTTCTCTATCTCAACAAACCCACCATTTGGGTGCTCTTTAGACTTTTTAATTGCTTTCCTCACAAGATTAACACCTTTAACTATAGCCTTATCAATCTGAGGAAAACACTTTAAAACCTCTCCCTTCTTACCTTTATCCTTTCCAGCTATAACAACAACATTATCACCCTTTTTTATCTTCTGCATAATTTAACTCCTAATATACTTCTGGAGCAAGAGAAATAATCTTCATAAAATTCTTATCTCTCAATTCCCTTGCAACCGGTCCAAAAATTCTTGTTCCTCTAGGTTCATTCTGCTTGTCTATCAAAACAGCAGAATTTCTATCAAATCTGAGACAGGTTCCATCTTTTCTTCTTATCTCTTTGGTAGTTCTAACAACAACAGCTCTTACAACATCGCCTTTTTTAACCGCACTATTTGGCAAAGCCTGTTTTACACTTGCTATAATTGTATCACCAACGTAAGCATATCTTCTTTTAGAACTTCCCTCCACATGAAAACACTCTATAATCTTTGCACCTGTATTATCTGCAACATCCAATCTTGTTCCTAACATTATCATAGCAAGCTCCTGATTTATCTATTATTTAAAATTTCCTGAATAACCCACTTTTTTCTTTTACTTATGGGTCTTGATTCAACAAAAGAAACTCTATCACCAGCTTTAGACTTATTTTCTTCATCATGAACCATATATTTCTTTCTTCTTCTCAAGAATTTTCCATACAAAGGGTGTTTTTTAATAGTTTCTACAACAACTACTCTGCTTTTATCCATTTTGTCACTTACAACCACACCCTCATAAACCTTCTTTATCTTTTCTTCTTGCATAATCACCTCTTCTCAAGTTTTCTTTCATTCAATATAGTTTTTATAACTGCAACTTTCTTTCTCAAATTTCTTAACTCCATTGGATTCGATGGTCTTTCAACTTTAGATTTAAATCTTATTTCTCTTATCTTACCTTCAACTTCATTAAGCATATTAAGCAAATCTTTATCTGATAAACTTCTCAATTCTTTTTTTTCTTTAGTTTTCATTTTTCCTCCTAAGCCTCAATTCTTTCTACAAATTTAACTTTTATAGAAAATTTATGCGAGGCAAGTCTGAAAACTTCCTGAGCTTCTTCCTTACTTACACCAGAAATTTCCATAAGAACTCTTCCAGGTTTAACAACAGCAACCCATCCTTCTGGCATACCTTTACCTTTTCCCATTCTAACACCTTCACCCTTCTTGGTAATAGGTTTATCTGGGAAAATTCTTATCCATACTTTAGCGCCTTTTTTCATATTTCTTGTAACAGCGACTCTTGCAGCCTCAATTTCTCTGTCAGTAATCCACTTCGGCTCAAGAGCAATAATACCATAATCACCGAAAGAAACAAGATCTCCCTTGTTTGCATTTCCTTTTATGACACCTTTTTGTTGTTTTCTATACTTTGTTCTACTTGGAAAAAGCATTATTTTCTCCTTTTTTCCTTTTCTTCTTTATATATCCAGACTTTTATTCCAATTGTTCCCATTTCAGTATAACTCTCATTAACCTTATAATCTATATTAGCCATCAAAGTGCTCAAAGGAAGTCTACCTTCTTTATATTCTTCAGTTCTTGCTATTTCTGCACCATTAAGTCTTCCAGAAATTCTTACTTTTATTCCTTTAGCACCTGATTTCATTGCATTTCTTATAGCTTGTTTAATAGCCCTTTTATAAGAAACCCTCTTCTCAATTTGACGAGCTATTTCCTGACCAACAACATCAGCATCAAGCTCTGGATTCTCAATTTCCCTAACAGAAACTGTAACTTTCTTACCATTTGCAATCTTTTCAAGAGCTTTAGAAATCACTTCAATTTCTGCACCCTTCTTACCAATAACCATACCAGGTTTAGCAGCATTTATAATCACATTTACAAGTTGAGGAAAACGATTTATTTCAATTCTTGAAATAAAGGCCTTTGCATAGTTTTTCTTTATATATTCTCTTATCTTAAAATCTTCAATTAAAAAATTAACATAATCTCTCTCACTATACCATAAAGAATCCCAGCTTCTTGAAACCCCAATCCTCAATCCAATAGGACTTGTCTTTTGACCCATACTTACCTCTCCACTACTTTTTTTCTACAAGAATAAAAAGGTGAGAAGACTGTTTTCTTAAAACATCTGCTCTACCTCTTGCCCTCGGCATAATCCTTCTTAAAACCGGAGCCTGGTTAACAAAAGCAACAGCGACCTTCATTTCATCAAAATTAAGCGTGGCTTCCCCACTAAGCTGTTTATAATTTGCAACAGCTGAATTTAAAACTTTAAAAGCCATTTTTGCAGCTTTATTAGGAAGATTCTTTAAAATAAAGAATGCTTCCTTTACACTTTTACCTCTTATTTGATTTACAACTTTTCTTAATTTTAAAGGCGATATTCTCAAATATCTCCCTATAGCTTTAGCTTCCATAAAAAATACTCCACAAAATTATTGAGCTTTTTCAGCTTTTTTAGCACCAGAATGACCTCTGAATATTCGAGTTGGTGCAAATTCACCAAGTTTATGACCAACCATATTTTCATTCACATAAACTGGAACAAATATTTTACCATTATATACCTGAAATGTCAAGCCAATCATCTCTGGAATTATGGTTGATCTTCTTGACCAGGTTTTTATTGGCTTTTTATCTGCGGATTCCTGCATCTCTATTACTTTTTTGTACAACTTAGCATCTACATATGGACCTTTTTTTATCGATCTTGCCATTCTACATCTCCATTATTAAAAATTACTTTCTCTTAGAAAGAATATATTTATCTGTCGAATGATTTTTTCTTGTCTTATATCCTTTTGCCGGAACACCAGTTGGGCTAACAGGTGTCTTATAACCTTTCTGTTTACCTCTACCACCACCATGAGGATGGTCAACCTTGTTCATAGCAACACCTCTTACATATGGTCTTATACCAAGGTGTCTTGAATGACCGGCCTTACCAATAAATATATTTGCATTATCAGGATTACTTACTTCACCAATTGTTGCATAACAATCAAGTAAAACCATTCTTATTTCATTTGAAGGAAGTCTTAAAATAGCAAACTTACCTTCCTTACCATCAAGTTTAGCTGAAGTACCAGCAGCCCTCGCCAATTGAGCTCCTTTTCCCGGCTTTAATTCAACGTTATGAACAACAGTACCAACAGGAATATTTCTCAAAGGCAATGCATTTCCTACTGATATTTCAACCTTTTCACCACTTTCAACAAAACTTCCTACTTTAAGTCCATTAGGAGCTATTATATATCTTTTTTCTCCATCTACATAATGTAATAATGCAATTCTTGCTGTTCTATTTGGATCATACTCTATAGAAACAACCTTTGCAGGAACATTATGTTTATCTCTTTTAAAATCTATAAGTCTATAAAACTTCTTATTTCCACCACCTCTATGTCTTACAGTTATAACCCCATGATTGTTTCTTCCAGAACCTCTCCCTCTTTTCACATCAACAAGCAATGATTTCTCGGGAGTATCTGTCGTTATCTCTGAATAATCATAACCAACTTTATGTCGTAACCCTGCCGTAACTGGCTTAAATCTTTTCAATCCCATATCAACCTCTTAATAATTTTAAAGTTTATAAAAATCAATTTCCCCAGAAGATAAAGTAACAATAGCCTTTTTAAACATTCTGGTTAACCCATATCTATATCTTACTCTTTTTGGTTTAGGTTTAACAACAACGATATTAACCTTGTCAACTTTTACTTTATATAAACTCTCAACAGCCTTCTTTATTTCAATCTTATTTGCATCCATAGAAACTTCAAAAACATATTTCTTCTGTTCTTTTGCATTAGTTGCCTTTTCAGAAAGAACAGGGGCAAGCAAAATCTGATTAATATTCATACACTACTCCTTAACAATTTGGCTGAACTTCTCATCAAGAGAAAGTGCAGCACTCTGAAAAAGAAAAACTTTATCAGCATAAAACAAAGGAAGCAAATCTAAAGAATCCTTGCTTACTACAAAAACATCAGGAAGATTTCTTGTAGCAAGAAGTAATTTTTCATCATATTCATTAACTACAAAAACCTTTCTGCCCTCTACCTCTTTCAAATAAGAAGAATAAGAAGAAACAAAATCCTTTGTCTTCAAAGAAGAAACAGAAAAATCCTTTATGATCTTAAGACTTCCATTGTTAAAATGCTGAGTAAAAATAGAAATATATGCTAAAACTTTTTCTTTCTTGTTTACTTTCTTGGAATAATCTCTTGGCTTAGGTCCAAAAATCACACCACCACCCCTCCACAAAGGAGAACGAATAGACCCAGCTCTTGCTCTACCAAGACCCTTTTGTCTCCAAGGTTTTTTACCACCACCTCTTACTTCACTCTTTGTAAGAGTAGAAGCTGTACCCTGTCTTCTATTAGCGAGAGTAGCAACAACAGCTCTATAAACAACAGCCTCACTACTTTTTGAAGTTAAAACCGAAAGATCTATTTGACCAACTTTATTATCAAATTCAAAAACATCTATCTTCATTTCTTACCCCTTTATCGCATCTCTAATGATTGCAATTCCATTTTTTGCACCAGGAATAGCTCCTTTTATAAACAAAAGTTTTTTCTCTTTATCAACCATCACAAGCTTCTGATTCAAAACACATACCCTTGTATTTCCATAATGTCCAGGTCCTTTTTGTCCCTTCCAGGTTTTAGCAGGATAAGTATGACCTCCAACCGAACCCGTTCTCCTATGCCAATGCTTTGCACCATGAGAAGCAGGTCCACCATGGAAACCATGTCTTTTCATTGCACCTGCAAAACCTCTTCCTTTCATATAACCAACAACATCGACAAGTTTAATATTATCAAAAAGATCAATATAATTTCCGCTCTCATAGATAGAAACATCATCGAGTCTTATCTCTCTTACCCATCTGAAAGAACCATCTTTTTTTCTTTCACAACCAAGAATAACAGCAGAATATCCATCTTTTTCTATAGTTCTTTTACCAAGAACTTCCATATCAGAAAAATCAACCACTGTAACTCCGACAAGCCCTTCATCAGTAAACAACTGAGTCATTCCAACCTTTCTACCAACAATTCCAATCTTTTTAGCTTTCATTATTAATCTCCAAAGTAAATAAATTTACTGTTTTATCTCCACTTCTACACCAGCGGGAAGTTGTAATTCCATTAGTGCATTAATTAAATCTGAACTTGGATCATAGATATCAATAAGCCTTTTGAAAAATCTCATTTCAAACTGCTCTCTTGCATCCTTGTTCACATGTGGAGATTTCAATACTGTATACTTCTTTATTTTAGTAGGTAGTGGGACAGGTCCACTCACTGTCCCACCTTTATTTCTTACAGCCTCAACTATCGCTTTTGCAGATTTATCAATCAAACTTACATCATAAGATTTAAGCCTTACTCTTATTCTATTCACTTTACAACCTCTTATTCTAAGATTTGAGTAACAACACCAGCTCCAACAGTTCTTCCACCTTCTCTAATAGCAAATCTCATACCTTTTTCGAGTGCAACATTCACAATAAGTTCAATTGTCATATTAACATTATCACCTGGCATAACCATATCAGCACCATCAATAGCAGCAATATTTCCAGTAACATCAGCAGTTCTCATATAGAACTGAGGTCTATAACCAACATGGAAAGGTGTCTTTCTTCCACCTTCTTCTGGCTTAAGAACGTAAACCTCAGCTTTAAACTTCTTATGAGGTGTAATAGAACCAGGTTTAGCAAGCACCATACCTCTTCTGATAGCGTCTTTTTCAACACCTCTCAAAAGCAATCCAACATTATCACCTGCAATACCTTCATCAAGGAGTTTTCTGAACATTTCAACTCCAGTAACAGTTGTCTTTTGAGTTTCTTTATATCCTACAATTTCAACTTCTTCACCAACCTTTATCTTACCTCTTTCGATTCTACCAGTTGCAACAGTTCCTCTACCAGTAATTGAAAATATATCTTCAATAGGCATAAGGAATGGTTTATCAAGTTCTCTTACTGGTTCTTTAAAGTAACTATCCATAGCATCTGTAAGCTCTTTTAAAGGTTTATATTCTGGAGCATTAGGATCATTTGATGAAGATTCCATTGCGAGCAAAGCAGACCCTCTTATGATAGGTATCTCATCACCAGGGAACTTATAAGAGTTTAAAAGCTCTCTTATATCCATCTCAACAAGATCAATAAGTTCTTTATCAGCATCAGATATCTGATCAACCTTATTGATAAAAACTATAATAGATGGTACTTCTACTTGTCTTGCAAGAAGAACGTGCTCTCTTGTCTGAGGCATAACACCATCTGTAGCAGCAACAACAAGAACAGCACCATCCATCTGAGCTGCTCCAGTGATCATGTTCTTAATATAGTCAGCGTGACCTGGACAGTCAATGTGAGCATAGTGTCTTTTATCTGTCTCATATTCTACGTGAGCAGTATTAATGGTAATACCTCTTGCTTTTTCTTCTGGAGCATTATCAATTTCGTCATATTTCTTCATCTTAGCTTTACCTAACAAAGACAAATACTTTGTAATAGCTGCAGTTAATGTAGTTTTACCATGGTCAACGTGACCGATTGTACCGACATTTAAATGGGGTTTCGTTCTCTCAAATTTACCCTCTGCCATTGTATTCCTCCTAATTTTTCTTCTTTTTAGCTTAATTAATTTATGCTTTTACTATTTGTTCCCACAAATTCTTAGGAACCTCAGCATAATGATCAAAGAACATTACATAATTTCCTCTACCCTGAGTAATAGACCTTAACACTGTAGCATAACCAAACATTTCGCCAAGAGGAACATGCGCTGTAACAAGTCTTGCATTACCTTTTGGTTCCATACCATTTATTTTTGCTCTTCTTGAACTCAAATCACCTATAACATCACCAAGATAATCTTCTGGAACAATAACATCAACTTTCATTATCGGCTCAAGAAGAATAGGATCTGCCTGCGACATTGCATCTTTAAATGCCTTTGAAGCAGCAATTTTAAATGCCATTTCAGAAGAATCCACTTCATGATACGACCCATCAATCAAACTGACTTTAACATCTACAACAGGATATCCACCAATCACACCATTATTCATAGCTTCTTCAATACCTTTTTGAACAGCAGGAACATACTCCTTTGGAATTCTTCCACCAACAATCTTATCTTCAAAAACAAATCCTTCACCTGGTTGTAAAGGCTCCATTTCTATGATCACATGACCATATTGACCTCTACCACCAGATTGTCTTATATATTTACTTTCAACCTTAGCCTTACCTCTTATAGTTTCTCTATAAGCAACCTGAGGCTTACCAACGTTAGCCTGAACCTTAAACTCTCTCATCATTCTATCAACAATAATTTCAAGATGAAGCTCACCCATACCATAGATCAAAGTCTGCCCTGTCTCTTCATCTGTTTTCACCCTGAAAGTAGGATCTTCTTCCTGAAGTTTTCTCAAAACTTCAGACATTTTATCAATATCTTCCTTAGTCTTTGGCTCAACAGCAACATTTATAACAGGCTCTGGAAAATCTATAGCCTCAAGTAAAACTTGTCTATTTTCATCAGCAAGCGTATCTCCTGTTATAGTATCTTTAAAACCTACAACTGCAACAATATCACCAGCTTCAACAAAATCTATTTCTTCTCTCTTATTGGCATGCATTCTTAAAAGTCTTGCAACCCTTTCTTTTTGCCCTTTATTTACATTGTAAACGTAACTACCCTTATCAATCCTTCCCGAATAAACTCTCACAAAAACAATTTTACCAACATAAGGATCGACCATAACCTTAAATGCAATAGCAGCAAGTGGTTCTTTTGGATCAGCCTTACAGAAAACTTCCTTACCATCAGCTTTCAAAGTACCTTTTGCAGGCGGAATATCAATAGGAGAAGGCAAATAATCAAGCACCGCATCCAAAAGCAACTGCACTCCCTTATTCTTAAGAGCAGAACCACATATAACAGGGAAAAGTTCACAAGCAATAACCTGCTTTCTCAAACCTTTCTTTATTTCCTCAACAGTCAACTCCTGACCGTCAAGATATTTCTCCATTAAATCATCATTTCCATCACAAACATAATCAATAAGACTTGTTCTATAATGCTCCATCTTTTCCTTTAAATCATCAGGAACTGGAACTTCCTGAAAATTCAACCCCTCAGAATCATCATTAGGCCAGACATAAGCCTTTCTATTTATTATATCAACAACACCTTTAAACTCACTTTCACTACCAATGGGAAGTTGAATTGGAACCGCTTTTACACCTAATTTTTTATGCATTGACTCAACAGCTTTATAAAAATCAGCTCCAATCTTATCCATTTTATTTACAAAAGCTATTCTTGGAACATCATATTTATCAGCCTGTCTCCAGACAGTTTCTGACTGAGGCTCAACACCCTCAGCACCATCAAAAACAGCAACAGCTCCATCAAGCACTCTCAAAGATCTTTCCACCTCAGCAGTAAAATCAACGTGACCCGGAGTATCGATCAAATTTATCTTATGATCCTTCCAGAAACAGGTTGTAGAAGCAGAAGTAATAGTAATACCCCTCTCCTTTTCCTGGATCATCCAGTCCATTTCAGCAGCACCTTCATGAACTTCACCAATCTTATGAGTCTTTCCTGTATAAAACAAAATTCTTTCACTTGTTGTAGTTTTACCAGCATCAATATGAGCCGCAATACCAATATTTCTCACTTTATCAAGAGGAAATAACTTTTCAGCCATAAAAACCCTCACCACTTATAATGAGCAAAA
This sequence comes from Brevinematales bacterium, assembly GCA_037479045.1. Taxonomy (GTDB): domain Bacteria; phylum Spirochaetota; class Brevinematia; order Brevinematales; family JAOACQ01; genus JAOACQ01. Next base: position 54,522 of record JBBFLL010000003.1, read on the forward strand.
GCTTTGTTTGCTTCTGCCATCTTAACAGTATCTATTCTTTTCTTTACACAATTACCTGTATTGTTATAAGCATCAACAAGTTCAGAAGCCAACTTATCTTTCATTGCCATACCTTTTTTAAGCCTTGAAAGAGTAACAAGCCACCTCAAAGCAAGAGAAAGCTGCCTCTCAGGTCTTACATCAACTGGCACCTGATAAGTAGCCCCACCAACTCTTCTTGACCTTACTTCTATAGGAGGCTTAATATTATTTAAAGCCTTTTCAAAAGCAACAAGAGCATTTTCACCTGTCTTTTCAGCAAGAATATCAAGTGCATCATAAACTATATTCATAGCGATGGACTTCTTACCATCAAGCATAACTCTATTAATAAGCTTTTGAACAATATAACTATTATACTTTAAATCTGGACCTACTTCTCTTCTCTTTAATTTTCTTTTTTTTCTAGGCATATATCTTAATCCTCACTTTATGATTTTGGTTTTTTAGCACCATACTTGGATCTACTGGTCATTCTCTTTTCGACTCCAAGAGCGTCAAGCGTTCCTCTCACAATATGATACCTTACACCAGGAAGGTCTTTTACCCTTCCCCCTCTTACCAACACAACAGAGTGCTCCTGCAAATTATGACCAATACCTGGTATATATGCAGTAACTTCAATACCATTACTCAGCTTAACCCTTGCAATCTTTCTCAAAGCTGAGTTCGGTTTCTTTGGAGTCATTGTAGTCACACGAACACAAACCCCCCTCTTCTGAGGATTCCCCTCAAGAGCAGGTGATTTTGACTTCGATTTTAATGCTTTTCTTCCAATTCTTACCAGCTGATTTATAGTTGGCATAATTTCTCCTCATCTATTTTATAATCAAAGCAACAAAAGTGAGATAGATTATAATATATTTCTTCTAAATTGTCAACTTTTGTATGTATAAAAACTATAGGCAAAATATAAAGTTAATTAAAAAGTCGATCAATTTTCGTTGCCAGCCATTGAGATTTTAATATTCTGATAATGTTTAATTCCCGTTCCTGCTGGAATCAATTGTCCAATTACCAGATTCTCTTTTAAGCCCTCAAGTTTATCTTTTGCTCCTCTTAAAGCAGCCGAAGAAAGCACTCTTGGAGTTTCCTGGAAAGACGCAGCCGATAGGAAACTCTCTGTAAAGAGTGAGGCTTTGGTTAATCCCATAAGTATTGGCCTTGATTTAGCTGGCTGACCACCTTCTTTCTTTATCCTTTCATTTTCTCTATAAAATACTACTTTATCAACATTCTGTCCAAGAATGAATTCTGTATCTCCCGGATCAACAACCTCAACTTTTTTAAGCATCTGTCTTATAATTACACTTATATGCTTTTCATTAATATCTACACCCTGTAAACGATAAACAGCCTGAATCTCAGAAAGCAAAAATTCATTTACTTTAGTATAACCCATAACCCTCAATATATCATGTGAACTTACAACACCTTCACACAGAGCTTCTCCAGCCTGCACTCTATCCCCAATACGCACGTATATATTCTTTCCAGTAGGAACAACATGAGAAAAAGAAACACCATTTTTAGCTTTAATACTTATAACATACTTTCCTTTCTTTTGTTCTATGCTTTCAACCACACCATTTACTTTGGCAATAACAGCAATATTTTTTGGTTTTCGTGATTCAAAGAGTTCTGTAACTCTCGGCAAACCACCGATAATATCCTTTGTTCTCCTCTTAGCAATTGGTCTTCTTGCTATTACATCACCGGGTTTTACCTTTGAACCCTCTTCAAATAACAAAGTAGTACCTGGAACAAGCACAAATCTATCAAGCTCTTTTCCATCATCTGAATAAATTACAAGTATGTTTTTATTCTTTTCTTCAATACCATCAACCTTTTCAACAGCAAATCCAATAGTTCCAGAATACTCACTCACTAAAATCTCATTGTATGGATCAAACTCAGCAATCTTTTCTCCTCTCTTAATAAAGTCTCCATTTTTAACAAAAAGCACACTTCCTATCTTTAAAGAATACTCATAGAGATTGCTTTCCATAACAAGTATAGACTTATCTTTTACTGCAACAACAACTTTTCTTCCAAATTTAACTTCTGTACCATCTTTAAGAGTAAACAAAATCTTTTCACTCAAAAACTCTTTGCCATCTATTTCTTTTAAATCAATATTATCTTTTATACTATCTTTTTCAATAATTTGTAATACCTTCCTTACTCTTACGTATGATTTTCTTGGTACAACTATCTCTTTAACTCCTTCCTTTTCTCTTTGAATTAAATTATCAGGAACAGAAACAACGTAAGCATCATAATTTAACTTGAGTTCACTTTCCTCAAGCTGAGTAGCTGCAGTTCCACCAATATGGAAGGTTCTCATCGTAAGCTGCGTACCAGGTTGCCCTATAGACTCAGCAGCAATAATACCTACAGCTTCACCTATGTTAACAAGACTTCTTGAAGAAAGATCCCAACCATAACACTTAGCACATACTCCAAACGGTGCCTCACAGGTAATTACACTTCTTATAAGAACCGATTCGATACCAGAATCTTCAATCTTCCTCGCAATAACTTCATTTATTATCTCATTGGCTTTTGCTAGTAATTCACCATTTCTTGGATCATAAACATTCGATACAGGTACCTTACCAAGAATAAGTTCTGAAAGAGGTTTTACTATTTCATCTCCTTCTTTTATTGCTGTCATATTTATACCGCGAACTGTTCCACAATCATCCATCGTAACAACAACATCCTGAGCAATATCGACAAGTTTTCTGGTAAGATATCCAGCATCAGCTGTTTTTAACGCTGTATCAGCAAGACCTTTTCTTGCACCATGGCTTGAAATAAAGTACTCTATAACAGAAAGCCCTTCTTTAAAGTTTGATTTAATAGCAAGTTCAATAATATCTCCAGAAGGTTTTGCCATAAGACCTCTCATACCAACAAGCTGTCTTATCTGTTCCCTTGAACCTCTTGCACCAGAATCCATCATGATGTAGAGAGAGTTAAATCCCTTCTGGTCATCTTTAAGTCTATTTTCAACAAGTTTCTTTATCTTTTCGTTTGCACTTGTCCAGTAGTCAATCACCTGATTATATTTTTCATCATGAGTAATAAGCCCATTTCTTGAATTTTCTTCTGCCTTTTCAACATCCTTTTCTGTCTTTTCAACTATCTTATTTTTTTCCTCGGGAATTACAAGATCTGAAAGTGATATTGTTACCCCAAACAATGTAGAATACTTAAATCCTATTGCTTTGAGATTATCAAGAAGTTTTGCAGTTTCTTTAATCCCAAATTTTTGATAACATGATGAAATTAAAGCCTCGATTTTTTTACCTGTAAGAGTATCATTAACAAACTTAAGTTCGTCTGGAACGATTTCATTAAATATCACTCTTCCAATAGTGGTTTCAATAAAATTACCATTGAATTTATACTTTATCCAATCATTATAGGTAAGTTTCTTTGAATCAACAACCATCAACACTTCTTCAAGACTATCAAAAAATTTCATCTTTTCTGGTTTTTCACTATAAGGCTTTGTTAAACAATAAATTCCAAGCACCATATCCTGAGTAGGATAAACTATAGGCTTCCCATTTGCTGGGTTTAAAAGATTCCTTGATGAAAGCATAAGCATCCATGCTTCAATCTGAGCCTCTGGAGTCAAAGGCACATGAACAGCCATCTGGTCACCATCAAAGTCTGCATTATAAGCATGACAAACAAGTGGATGAAGCTGAATGGCCTTATCTTCAGTAAGAACAGGCTCAAAAGCCTGAATTCCAAGTCTATGAAGTGTAGGTGCTCTATTCAATAAAACTGGGTGTTTCTTTACTACATTTTCAAGAATACCCCATACAAGTTCATGTTCACTTTCTATCATTCTCTTTGCAGCTTTAATATTGTGTGCATAGCCCTGTTCAACAAGCCCTCTCATTACAAAAGGTTTAAAAAGTTCAAGAGCCATAAGTTTAGGAAGACCACACTGATGAAGTTTTAAATTTGGTCCTACTATAATTACAGATCTTCCAGAATAGTCAACTCTCTTTCCTAATAGATTCTGTCTGAATCTACCCTGTTTACCCTTTAAAATATCAGAAAGAGATTTAAGAGGTCTATCTCCACTTCCAGTTACTGGATGAGATCTTCTTGAGTTATCAAAAAGTGAATCAACAGCATCCTGAAGCATTCTCATTTCATTTTTAATAATAATATCAGGAGCGTTCACGGACTTAAGTTTCTTAAGTCTATTGTTTCTATTAATAAGTCTTCTATAAAGATCATTTATATCTGAAGTCGCAAATCTCCCTCCATCAAGAGGAACCATTGGTCTGAGATCTGGTGGAATTACAGGAATAACATCAAGAATCATCCACTCTGGTTTGTTTCCAGATTTTCTTATTTCTTCTGCGAGCTCAAGCCTTTTGAGAACCTTTTTATCTACTTTTATCTTATTTGCAACAACACTTCTTAATTCTGCTATCAACTGATCAAGATCAAGATTTTTAAGAATCTTCTTTATAGCTATAGCACCTGTTTCAGCAGAAAAGGCTTCTTTATATTTGTCTCTATATTCGTCATACTCTTCATCTGTAAGAATTTGTGTTTGTTGAAGATCTGTTTCACCCGGATCAACAACAATATATTTCTCAAAGTATAGAACACTCTGAATATCAGAAGGGCTAACATCAAGAAGTAATGCTATCTTACTTGGAACAATTCTATAATACCATATATGAGCAACTGGTGCTGCAAGTTCTATATGACCGGTCCTATTTCTTCTAACCTTAGCTTCAGTAACTTCCACACCACATTTATCACAAACGATATTTTTATATCTTATAGACTTAAACTTTCCACACGAACATTCATAATCCTTTGTAGGTCCAAAAATTCTCTCACAGAAAAGTCCGTCCTTTTCTGGCTTTAACGTCCTATAATTGATAGTCTCAGCTTTCTTTACTTCCCCATAAGAAAGACTTCTTATCAAATCAGAAGAAGCAAGATATATAGAAATTGCACCAAATGATGTTGGTCCCCTCATAAATCTTTTCTCCTTTAAAAAACATATTTAAATCAAATGGATCTTCATTTCTACTAATTCCTTTTCTTTATCACTCAAAGGAATTCTTTTCCCATTCTTATCAAACACCTGAAGATCCAGCGCAAGTCCTCTCAACTCCTGAACAAGAACATTGAATGATTCTGGAATACCAGGAGAAGAGGTATATTTACCTTTAATAATACCTTCGTATATCTTTACTCTTCCATCAGTATCATCAGATTTTACGGTGAGCATCTCCTGAAGTAAATTTGCAGCTCCATAAGCCTCAAGAGCCCATACTTCCATTTCTCCAAGTCTTTGCCCACCAAAGTTGGCTTTTCCTCTTAAAGGCTGCTGTGTAACAAGTGAGTAAGGTCCAACTGATCTTGCATGAATCTTATCATCAACCATATGATGAAGTTTCATTAAATACATCACACCCACAAAAACAGGTCTCTCAAAATATTCCCCTGTTCTACCATCTCTTAGCATAAACTTTCCATTAAGAGGCAATTTACACATTTCAGCATATTTCTTTATTTCTTCATCAGATTCACCATACTTTTTCTTTTCTTCTCTTATTTCTTTTTCTATTTTTTCGTTGGCAAGTTTAATCTGATTCTCTATATCCTCAAGTGAAGCTCCTTCAAACACTGGACATTCATACTTAACGCCAAGTTTCCATCCAGCAAGTCCAAGTAAAGATTCAAAAAGCTGCCCAACATTCATACGGCTTGGAACACCTAAAGGATTCAAAACAACATCAACTGGGGTCCCATCAGGTAAAAATGGCATATCCTCAACAGCCAAAACTCTTGAGACCACACCTTTGTTTCCGTGTCTACCTGCAAGTTTATCTCCGGGTTTGATTTTCCTTTTCTTAGCAAGATAAATTTTTACAAGTTTTATTACTCCCGGTGGCAACTCATCGCCATTCTGTGCAGTAAAAACTTTAACATCAACAACAACACCCGTTTCACCATGAGGCACTCTGAGAGATGTATCCTTAACATCTTTTGCTTTTTCACCAAAAATAGCATGCAAAAGTCTGAATTCTGGTGTTTCAACTGGTTCTCCTTTCGGAGTAACTTTACCAACAAGAATATCGCCGGGTTTTACATAAGCCCCTATTCTTATAATTCCATCTTCATCAAGATTTCTTAAAGCATCTTCACCTACATTTGGAATTTCCCTCGTTATTTCCTCGCTACCTAACTTCGTTTCAAGAGCTTTACATTCAAAAACTGTTGTATAAATGGAAGTAAACACATCATCTTTAAGCAATCTTTCACTTAATAGAATAGCGTCTTCATAGTTATAACCATTCCATGGCATAAAAGCAACAACAACATTCTTACCTAAAGCAAGCTCACCTTTATCCGTTGAAAAACCATCGGCAAGTATCGTTCCTTTTTCAACTACATCACCCTCATTAACAAGAGGCTTCTGTGTATAACTTGTATCCTGATTTGTTCTTCTGAATTTTACAAGTTTGTATGTTTTTTCCTTGCCGCCTTTCATAGCAATAGTAATACTTGTAGAATCAACCTTCTTAACCTTTCCTTCGACATCTGAAATTATCATTGACCTACAATCTCTTGCGACATGCTTTTCCATACCAGTTCCAACAATTGGAGAATCAGCTTCAAGCAATGGCACAGCCTGTCGTTGCATGTTAGAACCCATCAAAGCTCTGTTTGCGTCATCATGCTCAATAAATGGAATCATAGATGCTGATACAGACAAAATCTGCTTTGGTGAAACATCTATAAACTGTATCTTTTCAGCAGGAACAAGCTCAAATTCTCCCCTGTATCTTGCCTGAACAAAATCTTCAAGTATATTACCATCATTGTCTACTTTAACGTTCGCCTGTGCTATATAATAATTTTCCTCTTCTGTAGCTGACAAATATAGAACCTTATTTGTAATTTTTTTATTTTCAACAACAATATATGGAGTTTCAAGAAATCCATAAGCATTAACCTTTGAATAAGTAGACAAAGAAACGATAAGTCCTATATTTGGTCCTTCTGGAGTTTCAATAGGACAAACTCTACCATAGTGGGTATTATGAACGTCTCTTACTTCAAAACCAGCCCTATCTCTTGATAAACCACCAGGACCTAAAGCTGAAAGCCTTCTTTTATGAGTCAACTCTGACAATGGATTTGTCTGATCCATAAACTGTGACAACTGGCTCATACCAAAGAAATCACTTATAGCCGAAACAATTGGCTTTATAGGTATCAAATTCTGTGGGGTTAAATCTTCAATCTCCCTTGAAGAAAGTTTATCATGAATTGATTTTTCAACTTTGCTGAATGCAAGGAAAAGCTGATTAACAAGAAGTTCATTAACATTTCTTACCCTTCTATTACCAAGATGATCAACATCATCATGTGGAACTTCTCTATTGTATACTTTAATTAATAGCTTAATTGTTCTTGAAATATCTTCATAAGAAAGAGTTTTCTGCTCAATCAAAGCATTTCTTTCTTCTTGAGAAAGATCTGGATAAAGTTTTAACACAAGTTTATATCTACCAACTTCCCCAAGATCATACATCTTCGGACTGAAGAACATATTTTTTAATTCTTTTAAAATGTTCTCCATTGGAGCTGCTTCACCCGGGTGAAGTATACTATATACTTTTTTCAAAGCCTTACTTATAGAATCCTTTGAATCATCTTTTTCAAGAGAATTAATAAGAGGTCTATTTTCTACTACTGACTTAGGATCTATAATTTTTATAATAGTTTTACCTTTCGCATAAAGCTGATTGATAATGTTAGGGAAAAGTTTTTCAACTGCCCCAATTATAAGATTATTTTCATCATCATAAACATCTTCTGCAATATATCTACCAACAAGTCTTGTTATAGCCTCTTCTTTACTGATTCTTGAAAGATCTATCTTTCTTACCTTGAAGAATGTTTCAATAATTTGTTGAACACTCATCTCAAGGGATCTCAAAAATACAGTAATAAGAATTTTTCTCCTTGAATCTATTCTAACATACATCAAATCTTTTTTTGCATCAATTATAAACTCAAGCCAAGAACCTTTTTCTGGAACAATTTTGGAAGAATATTCTTTGTTTTTATAACTGAATAATACACCAGGAGACTTGTAAATCTGGTTTACAATAACTCTTTCAGCACCATTAAATATAAATGTTCCTCTTTCTGTCATAAGAGGAAAATCACCGATATATATGTCTTTTTCTTTAACTTCCCCGGTATTTCTATCGATCACTCTGAATATAGCCTTGATTGGCACACTATAGGTGAGATTTTTATCAAAACATTCTTCTTCTGTGTATTTTATCTCTCCCAATTCATAACCTACATATTCTATAACCACATCACCACTACTTGATTCAATAGGAAAAAAGCTCCTGAATACATATTCAAGCCCCTTATTTTCCCTCTCGTTAATCTTTTTATCCATTTGAAGAAAATCTTTGTAAGAAGCAAGCTGGATATCAAGTAAATCTGGAAGTTCTACCTTATCGCTACCTTTTGAAAAACTTACTCTTTTAATGTAAGGACCTACCATAAATCCTACCTCTAATTAAAAATAACTCAAAATAAAAACACTCCCTCCCCTTCAGGGGGTTGAAAGAGGAGGAAGTTAATTTGTGTCTTTTCGTTTTGTCAAAATTTCAAAGTGAAAATAATGAGAAATGAAAGCTTTATTTGATTTCAACAACAGCTCCAACTTCTTCGAGCTTTTTCTTTAAAGCTTCTGCATCAGCTTTAGAAATATTTTCCTTAAGAGGCTGCTTTCCACCACTTTCTGTTAAATCTTTTGCTTCTTTTAAAGCAAGCCCGGTGATTTCTCTTACAACCTTAATAACCTCGAGTTTCTTAGCACCAGGATCTTTAATAAACACAGAAACTGTAGAAGCCTCTTCTGCTGCAGCACCACCAGCAGCTCCACCACCAGCCTGAGCAGGCATAGGACCTGCAAAAGCAACTGGAGCAGCAGCCTTTACATCAAACTTCTCTTCTAAAGCCTTTCTTAACTCATTTAACTCCATCACTGTCATATTTGAAATGATATCAATCACTTCTTGAATCTTGTCTGCCATTCTATTCTCCTTAATATGAAAATTTATTTGTTATTTTTATCTTCAATAGCTTGAATAGTCCCAACAAAAGTTGTTAAAACGCCATTTAATGTACCAACAAAACTTGAAATAACACCCTGTAAACTTCCGACAACCATAGCAAGAAGTTCCTTTCTTGAAGGAAGTTTTGAAAGAGCCTCAACATCTTTTTTCTCAAAAAATCTACCATCAAAGTACACACCTTTCAATATCAACTTTTCATTATTCTTTGAATAATCAACAAGAAACTTAAGAATTTTAATCAAATCGTCATTAGAAAAGAATGCAAGAGTATTGTCCTTGAGAACATTCTCATATCCCTTTATGTTGTTAGCATCGAAGGCTTTTTCAAGAATCGTATTCTTAACAACCTTTGGAGTTCCACCCTCACTTTCAGCCTTTCTTCTTACTTCTTCAATCTCACTAACAGTTAAACCCTTAAAATCAGCCATTATAACACCACAGCCTTTTTCGAGGTATGAACTTACCTCTGTAAGCATCTGTTGTTTCTTTTCTTTATTTCCCATATCTAACTCCAATTTTCAAACTTTAGACAGAAAGTTTTTTAAAATCAACTTTTATAGCTGGCCCCATAGTAGGAGAAAGAGCCATTGTAGCTATATATTCTCCCTTCAAATCCGAAGGCTTATTCTTCAACAAAACTTTATGGATAGCAAGAGCATTTTCATAAAGAACTTTTGGATCGAAAGATTTTTTTCCAATTATAGTATGAACATTTCCTGTCTTATCATTTCTTATCTCCACCTTACCAGCTTTTGCTTCTTTAACAGCCCTTTCAATCTCAAGAGTAACAGTCCCTGTTTTTGGGTTTGGCATAAGTTTTCTTCTACCAAGAATAGGAGCAACCTTACTCAAATTCTTCATCATATCAGGAGTTGCAATACAGGCTTCAAATTCAAGCCATCCACCAGCTATTTTCTCCACAAGATCAACAGAACCAACATAATCAGCACCAGCCTTTTTAGCCTCATCAGCCTTTTCACCTTCTGCAAAAACAAGAACTCTACACTGTTTTCCAGTTGAATGAGGAAGTATCACCACATCTCTTACATTGTGTTTTTGCTTAATATTCAATTTATAAGTTAACTCAATAGTTTCATCAAACTTAGCTGTTGCGGCTTCCTTTACAAGTTTACAGGCTTCTTCAAGAGAATATTCCTTTTCAACATCAATTTTTTCTATTATAGAAATATATCTTTTCCCGCCTTTATAAACCACATTATTCTTCACTAAAACTTTCATCTTATTCCTCCACCTCAATTCCCATATTTCTTGCTGTCCCAGCAATTATATTCATTGCCGCCTCAATACTCTTAGCATTCAAATCCTTCATTTTAAGTTCAGCAATCTTCTTAAGCTGTTCTTTCTTGATTTTGCCAACCTTATTTTTATTAGGCTCTGAAGAACCCTTTTCTATACCCAATTCTTTCTTAATCAAATTTGATGCTGGAGGAGTTTTGGTAATGAATGTAAAACTCCTGTCTTCATAAACAGTAACAATAACAGGTATAACAAAACCAGCTTTATCCTTTGTAGCTTCATTAAACTGTTTACAAAACTCCATCAACTGAATACCCTGAGGACCCAAAGCCGTTCCAACTGGAGGTGCTGGATTAGCTTGTCCTGCTGGCAATTGCAATTTGACTACAGCTTTTACCTTTTTAGTTTTCGGTGCCATCTATTTACTCCTATGTGAAATCTATTTATAATTTTCTTACTTGATTAAACTCAAGCTCAACCGGTGTCAATCTACCAAAAATTTCAACTCTCACTACAAGAGAATTCTTCTCAGTATTAATCTCCTGAACCTCTCCTTCAAAATCCTTAAATGGTCCTTCGTTAATCTTAACCTTTTCTCCAATTGAAAAATCACTTTCAAGCACAGCAAGATCAACTTTAAGCTCACCAGTCTTTTCAAATATAGACTTAACTTCATCATAAGAAAGAGGTATCGGTTTTTTACCCTCTCCACCGGTTAAAAACATCCCCACACCATTTATACCTTTTATCTCTGCGTATACTTTCTTCCATAGAGTATCATCTTCCGGAATATCAAGCTCAACAAGCACATAACCCGGATATAGATTTCTCTTTCTTACAACCTTCTTTTTATTTTTTTCTACTGTATATTCCTCTTCAGGAACACAGACATCAAATATAATATCCCTCAAAAAAGTATTATTTTTCTTGGCTATAAGCTCATTCATCACTTTTTTTTCATAGCCTGTATAAACCTGAACTACAAACCAACCTCTTGCCATATCAACCAACCATTTTCACAAACAAGAAATTAAGCACATAGTCCACTAAAGCAAGAAAAACAGAGAAAACAACAATAAAAACTATGGTTACAATAGCAGAATTCCAAGCCAATTCACGAGATGGCCAGCTTACCTTCTTAAGCTCTTCCCAGCTTTCTTTAATAAAATTCCATTTAAATAAAACAAAAAGCCCAACTCCAAGAACTATCAATCCCAATAAAACAAAATTAACAATTTTTAACATATCCACCTCGTATAATAAATACAGGCCGGGCGGGAATCGAACCCACAACCAACGGTTTTGGAGACCGCTACTCTACCAATTGAGCTACCAGCCTATCTATTAAAACATTATCATTCATTATAGAATGATAATGCTACTCTATCAATTTATGCTACCAGCCTATCTATTAAGACATTATCATTCATTGCAGAATGATAATGCTACTCTATCAATTTATGCTACCAACCTATCTACAAAAGTATTATCATTCATTGCAGAATGATAATATCACTCTATCAATTTATGCTACCAGCCTATTTATTATAGCATTATCATTAATTGAAGAATGACAATGCTACTTTATCACGTTACACTACCAGCCTATTCTTCTTCAATCATTATCATCTTTGATGACAATGATTCCTTTGAATTTTGAAATAAATGCCTATTCGCTCAAGCACTATCTTTCCAATCTATAAACTTTTGCTACCAGCCTATTTTTTTAAATTATAATAAAACTGACTGTTCTCTTTCATCTTTAATTTACAACCTATCACTCAAACATTACTATTCACAAAGTTCAAATTTTACTAAATTTTCACCACCTGCCAACTTTTCAATCGCCAATGATAACCAACCTATTCCAATTCAAATCAACAAGTTAACTACCCAAGCACAGTCATTCATAGCAACATCACACAATCTATCAATTTCAACCAACGACCTATTTACCATAATTATCACCCAAACAGTGATAATAAAACCTACAATTCTACCTTCAACCCGCCAACAAACTATTTAACTTCTTTATGAACAGTATATTTTTTACATCTCGGGCAATACTTTTTCAAACTCAACTTCAATCTCTGCTGAACCATTTTTTTTGTTTTATTTGTAGAATAATTTCTTTCTCCGCAAACTTCACATTCGAGTGTAACAATTTCCATAAAATATCTCCTGAATATATCATATTTTAGCCCACAGGCGGGATTGAACCGCCGACCCCTTCCTTACCATGGAAGTGCTCTACCTACTGAGCTATATGGGCAAAATTAAGAAAATACAGCTTGTTATTTTAACTCAAAAAATAAAAAATGTCAAAAATTAACTAAAAAATTTTTTCAGATAAACAAAAAATTCTGGAAATGATTTTGACACACATTCTGGATTTTCTATCTTAATCCCCTCTATCTTTAATCCAGCTATAGCAAAAGACATAGCAATTCTATGATCATTATAGGTTGAAATCAAAGCCCCTCTGTATGAATTTGACGGATAAATCTCAAGCCCATCTTCAAATTCTACAGCTTCACCCCCTATTCTTGCTATTTCTGTAGCAAGAGCTTTAATTCTATCTGATTCTTTAATTCTTAAATTAGCAACATTATAAATTCTTGTTTTCCCTTTTGCAAAAAGAGCAACAACAGCAAGTGAAGGGACAAGATCAGGCACTTTATTCATATCGATATCTATCCCTTTCAGTTCTCCTGAAGAAGATAGTTCAATATAATCATCTTCAATTTTAACTTCGCATCCCATTTGAGACAAAATATTTGCAAAATAACTATCTCCCTGTATAGAATTTTTTCCAAGCCCCGGTATTTTAACTCTACCTGAAAGTATAGCTGTTGCGGCAAGGAAATAAGATGCTGTTGAAGCATCAGGCTCAATATAATAAATCTCTGGCGAAACATACTCATTTCTGTTTACAATAAATTTTTGATAATTTTCATTCTTAACTTCAACCCCAAATTTATTCATCAAATCAAGCGTCATATCGACATAAGGTTTTGAAGCTAATTCACCAGCAACACTTATTTCAACTCCATTTTCAAAATATGGCGAAGCCATAAGAATAGAAGACAAATACTGGCTTGAATTTTTCCCTGTAATTGTGGTTCTCCCACCTTTTACACCATTTGCATTAATCTCAACAGGTGGACAATTATTATCATATACACATTTTATATCAACCCCAAGAGTTTTAAGAGAATTGACAAGGTCACCTATAGGACGTTCCCTCATTCTCTCATCACCATCAAGAATAAACTTTCCCTTTCCAAGTGAAAGATAAGAAGTAAGAAATCTCATTGCAGTTCCAGCATTTCCAACAAAAAAACTTTCATCACCTTCTGGTTTTTTGCCATTTTTAATTATGACGATTCTTTCTTTATCATCAACACTTAAATCAACCCCTGTTTTTTCAAGAACTTTCATCATATATTTTGTATCATCAGAAAACAAAACATTAAAAAGTTTTGTTTCTCCTTTAGCAAGGGCTGAAATAATAAAAGCTCTATTTGTTATACTTTTTGAACCGGGAAGCCGAACTTCAAAATCAAGTCTATTACCCTTAAAAACATCTATCTTAACACTATCCACAAAAACCTCACTAAAAAGCCAAAAATTCACTCTCTGAAATAACAAAATTAAGTTTTACATCATTTTCATCAAAAGGGACTTCATCAACAAGTTGAAAATCAAAACAAACTCCCACAGTTTTTTTGTAAGGAAAACTTGACAGAAAAACATCGTAGTAGCTCTTGCCATATCCAATCCTATAGCCATTTCGTCCAAACACAATTCCCGGCACAAAAATAAGATCAATATCAGCATAAAAAGGAACTGTATCTGGCTCTGGAATGCCAAAAGCACCCTTTACAAAGTCAAAATTTATATCATCAATCCTATAAGGGACAATTCTTTCATAATTAATGATTCTTGGAAATAAGATTGTTTTTCCCTTCAAAAACAGTTCTTTAGCCAGAGGAAGAAGATCTACTTCGTTCTTTATCGGCACATAAAACAAAAACACTTCGTTTTCAAGAAAGTTTTTGCTTTTTATATTTTCTATTATTAATTTTGACTTATTTTCGATTTCTTCTCTTGTAAGGCCCAGTCTCTTACCAAGAAATTCTTTTCTAAATAATTCTTTTTTTTCATTTTTATTCATCGAATCCTCATCTATTTTAATCTTCTCAGCTTATCTATAGCCGCATCAATATATGGCTGATCCTCTTTATTAGTGTTCTTTTTCAACTTAATGAGATATACATTTGATTTTTTATTACCATGAGATACAATAGCATCTACCAAAGACCTCACAACCCTTGAATCTGTCCTTGGATTAATTAATAAAGAATACTCCTGTAAAAAATCAAGGGCTTTTTTGTTTCCTTTAAATTCCCCAAGTGCCATAAGAATATAACTCGTGGCAAGTGGATCCTTTTTTGTATCTCTCAAGAAACTTGTTATAAAAGAAGCATCATCATCACCATTTCCGATTTTACCAATAACTAAAATACCAAGATAAAAAATATTTCTGTAGTTAGCAAGCAATTTTGGTTTATCCTGATTTGCCTGAGGGTTTGCAAGTGATATCAAACCTATAACCTTTGGTTTAAGGTTTGTAAGCCTTAGCTCCCCTACTCTTTTAAGAGCAGAAAAAACCAGATCAAGATCACTATCGTCAAGAGCTTCAGAAAGATATCTTTCATCAGTAATATATTTTAATTTTTCATCATATCTACTCTGGTGTGGATAATCAGAAATCTCATACGAAAAAGATAAATTTGCCACAAAAAGCAACAAAAGTAAAAGAAACTGCATACAAAAACCTCCATATATATTATACATCAAGCTAAGAAGATAAATCAAAATTTAAGTATATTGGTTTTTCAAGAAAAATTCCAAGCCCACCAAGATCTGCCTCAGAAAATAAAAAACTTGCAGCAGTGGCATATTTATAGGCACTCTCTATAATTTCTATCACCTTTTTCCCATTTGAAAACCTTTCTCCATCAAATTGAAGATCAAACTCTATAACACTTTCTGGATTTTGAAGAATCTTATTTTCTCCTCTATAGTCAGAAATTATATAAAGCAACTTGTTTGAAAATTCCTCAAAAAGATTTTTTGCGTCTTTTCTTATAATCCTTGAAAGCTGACTTCTCTGAATAGAAATCTGATTTAACCTTGAATTCTTTTCCTGAAAAGACATAAAACTATCTTCTTCAATTTTTTTCAGTTCTCTCATCAACTTAAGATAATCATCAATTTTCTCAAGCAAGTTATTTACCCTGTAATAAATATTTGAAAGCTCTTTCCTTACATCAATTCTATTTCCATCTATAAAAACAATTCCAAATTCAACTCTATTTGAAGTAAAAATAAAGGAAAATTCCTTATCAAAAAAATCTACAATCAAATATGTATAGAAAATTTTATCTTTTATGTTAAACAAACTTCTATTGTCTTTGCTTTCAATAAATTTTCTCATATTCTGCTCAGGTGAAATGCTTGTTAAAATAAACTTAATACCTTCTGCTACATTTTCACTTAAATCCTGTATTGCGTCTTCAGGTTTAGTATTATTCTGTTCTTCAAGTTTTTCTTTGGCACGTTTTTCCTCTTCTTTCATTATCTTTGTTAATTCCTGTTTCCAGATAAAAGTGTAATAGCCCATACTATCTTTTTCATCAAAATCAAGAAAATCTCTTAAACTTTCACTCAATTTTACTCTCTGTCTATAATAAAAATCCACTAATAAAAACAATTTTGAATAAACCTTACCAAAAATAAAATCTACATTTGAATTCATTTTCTTCAAATTGTCATAATAAACAGCAGAAGGCAAATTGCGAAGTTCTTTCTCAAGCCATAACCCCTTTTCTATTCCAGCTTTAAGTGAAGCAAGATATGGCTGAAGTATCATCAATTCCTTGAAAATAGATAAAATAACAGGTTTTACTTCGTCAACTGTCTCAAGAGAGATTTTCATTCTTTCAAGAAAAGAAAATTTATTTTCATCATATAAATTATCAAATCTATATACAAGCTCATAGTAATAAGGAAAAGTATTATCAAGAAGTAATTTTTTCTTTATCTCTTGAGAAACAATTTTATCCTGATAGAGAATTGAAGCAAGTATCATCCTGCTCCTTAATAAAGCATTCTGAAAATCTATAAGCAAAAAATTTTTGAACCTTTCAGTAAAACTTTTGCCACCAAAAGAAAGTATACGATTGAAGAAACAATCAAGCATTGATGAAAATTTTTCAATCCATCTATTTATAGGATTATAAGTTTTATAATCTTCTTTTGTTTCTCTTAAAGTATTCTCTATCTTTTTTCTTTCTTGTTCTTTATGTTCAATAGCTATATTTGCTCTCTTTTTTAGCTGTGATCTTTTTTTATTTTCTTCAAGCTCTATAACTTTACCACCAGCATTTACAAATTTCTGGAACATTTCTTTTTTTTCTTTTTCACTTAATCCTACTATACCAGTTCTTTCTCTTATTTCATCAAGTTTACTTTTTTTCATTGAATACTCCTGAAAAACTCAAAAATATTATACTTGTAAAATTCAGAAATATCAATATCAAATTTGAAATTATAACTCTTATCACTCAACTCATAAATATCAATTATAATATTTACTTTTTCCTCTGAAGATGAAATCTCAAAAGAAATTCTCTTTGGAAAGCCATTTTGAGTTTTATTAACTTCTGCCTTTAAATTATAATCCGTTTGAAGTTCAGTAAAATTCTTTTCAAGACTTATTTCTCCCGATTTAAATAAATAAAAAAAATCCTTACTGAAAAATTCGCCAATAAAGCTTGAATTGACAAGATATCCAATTTCCTGAGTATAAACATAAGCCTTAAGACCATCTTTATCGAAAAGCATAGAAACAACTTTTTTATTGAGAAGCAAGTCATTTATATTGCAAAAAAACTCTTTCTCACTTAAAACACCTTCCCCTTTCCCTTTAAAAACATCATCATATTTTGTAACAAAAATATAGAATTTAATATTAAAAAATTCACTCTCTTTCTTTACATTAAAACCACCAGAAGAACAGGAAAAAAGGAAAAGTAAAACTACAAACAAAAATTTTTTCATCTTACTCTGTTATAGAAATTTTATCAACTAAAATATGAGGTGCATATAGACTACCGTTCTTATGCCACTCATTTTCAATCATTTTTATATTTTTCAGTGCCTCAAAAGCATTTCCAGCCATCATAACATCTTTAACTCTACCTTTGATCTCCCCATTTTCTATTAAAAAGCCACTCTCTATATTTACAGAAAAATCACCCGCAAGAGTATTGCTCATTCCTTCCCCAAGAAATTCATAAACCAATAGCCCTCTATCAATCGAAGAGATAATTTCTTTAAGAGAATTTTTACCAGTGCCTATAAAAATATTAGAAAAAGAAGGTGAAGGTAATGTCGCAACACTTCTTCTTCCATGACCTGTGCTTTTCTGTTTCATCTTTTCAGCAGTGAAAAGATCAAAAACAAAATTTTTGAACACTCCATTTTCGATTATTGGGATCCTTTGCGGAACAACTCCCTCATCATCAAATGGATAACTATCAACCCCACTCTCATACAAAGGATCGTCATATATAGTAAAAAGTTCAGAAGCAACTTTATCATTAACTTTATTCTCAAAAACAGAAATTTTTCTATAAAGTGTTTTTCCATTTGCTGCTATTTCAACTGGAGTGAGAAGTAATGAAAGTGCCTCTGGAGAAAAAAGGATAGGATAATATCCTGTATTTATCTTTGCTTTTTTCTTTGAATTTATATATTTTGTAATAAGTTTTTCACACATTTTGTCTATTTCTTTTAACGCTGGATTTATAAAACTATCCCCTTCACTTACAGAGATAATTCCCCCATCCTTTTCAATGTAGGTCATATTCATATATACAGAAAAGCTACTTTCTTTATAGTTCCCCTCAAAGCCATTTGAATTGTAGAGAAAAGTTTCAGAAATTCCTTTATTAAAATGAATACTTACCCTCGCATCCTTATCGACCCTTTTTAACTTTTTGAGAATTTCAAAACCTTTTTCTACAAGGAAATCCTTTGTAATAACATTGATATTTTCATCATATAGCTTAACTTCAGGAAGAATTGCTTTTTCAGGAAGAGAAAAATCCTGCATATCTCCAAACTTAACATTATCAAATACGTTCTTTAAAAGTATTTCTTTGTTCTCATCAGAAATATTATTCACAAACGAATTACCGACTCTTCCATCTTTAAAAACTCTGAGACCTATAGCAAAATTACTTTTATTTTCTATAGATTTAAGTCTATCCATCTCAAATTCTATAGAATAATTCTCGCTATGAACTCCAAGAACATCTCCCTTATCAATTCTACCCACAACATCAAACATAAAATCTTTAAGCAAACTTTGATTCATACACAATCCTTAATTTTATTAGACAATAAATTATAAGATTAGAAAGGCTAACAGTCAAGTTTAAAACTTACTCAAAACAGTAGTATAGTGCTTCTCTTACAGAAGTGGATTTTTCTATTTCATACATTTCTCGAAGAATTTCTTTAACTTTTTTTGATAACTTTCTCTTTTTAATTTCTTCAATAATAAATAACTTAACTTCATCATTTATATCTGAATATAATATCCTCAGTAAGTCTCTTATAGCATAAAGTCTTTTTTTATTAAGAATAAGTTTTACTGCATATTTCTGGACATAAATGTTTTTAGAAAAAATAATTCTATCAATAAGCTCTTCAACAGATAATCTGTCAAGGTCTTTATCGTTATAGCTTGAATTAATATTTTTAATGAAAAATTTTTGCACCATTTTGAAGTTAAATATTTCTTTAAAATTAAAATTATTGAGAAGGTTTAATTTATTGTTTTTCTTTAAAGATTCATCGTAAATTTTCCTTTTTTCTTTGTCTGAAAGGACAGAATAAGCTATTGTTATCTCTTCAAAAATTTTTGAATAATCTTTACCCTTCTGTCTACCAATGTCTGGGTGAAATTTTTTTGCAAGCTCTCTGAAAGCCTTCTTTATTTCCTTAAGTTCTGCTTCTTTACTAACCCCAAGAATGTCATAATAAGTCTTCATATAACCTCTTCAAAAGAAAATCTCTCTACACTTATTTCACTGAAAATAAACTCAAGTCTATCAATTTGTTTTTTTAAATCCTCAAGATCAAGTTCTTCTTCACTTTTTCTTATTTCATTATAGATTTCTGAGAGTTCATCTTTTATAAGAGAATTATAATATGCGGGTGGAATCTTTCCTTTTATTTTCTCGATAAGATTTTCTCCATAAGTTTTTAATTTCATAACTTCAAAAAGATTTTTCTTCTTCTCTGTCTCTTTAATATTTGTAATATCATCTTTCAGGTGTTCTACTTCTTCTTTCGACAAAAGTGAATCATTTTTAATAGTTATCTTTTGAGAATTTTTCGTATCAACATCTATAGCACTCACATTAAGAATACCATTAACATCAATTTCAAAAATTACCTCAATTCTTGGAATACCTTTTTTTGCCTCTCTTATACCTTCAAGACTGAATTTACCGAGTGAAACATTATTTTTTGCATACATACTTTCACCCTGCAGAATATGTATATCTACTGTTTTCTGAAAATCAACAACTGTAGTAAATATCCTTTTCGCACTTGTAGGAATAGGTGAATTTCTCTCTATAACAGGAACAAAATAACCATTCTCAACTTCTATCCCGAGTGAAAGTGGTATAACATCGACAAGAACAAGCCCACTTTTCTCACCCTCTATAATTCCAGCTTGAATTGCTGCTCCTTTCGCAACTGCATACTCTGGATCTATAGAACTATCAACATCTTTACCAAAAAATTCTGAGACCTTTTTTCTTATGAATGGAATCTTTGAAGAACCACCTACCATAATAATCCTGTCAATTTCTTCTTTTTTAAGACCAGAATCCTCTAAAGCCTGTGAACAAAGCTCTATTGTTTTATTCACATAACCTTCTATAAGACTCTCAAATTCAACTCTTGTAAGCTCAAACTCAAGGTTTTTTGGTCCATTTTCATCAGCAGTAATAAAGGGTATTTTTATAATTGTTCTTTCAACATCTGAAAGTTCAATTTTTGCTTTTTCAGTAGCTACCGAAAGTTTAGTAAGTGCAAGTGGATCATTTGTAAGATCAATGCCAGTCTCCTTTTTAAAATTCTCAACTATCAAATTTATAATACTCTGGTTAAAATCTTCTCCACCAAGTTTATTGTCACCAAGAGTTGAAATTACTTCAAAAACACCATCAGCCACTGACAAAATTGATACATCAAATGTTCCACCACCTATATCATATACAACGATATTTTCTTCCTTATCACCTCTTATACCATAAGCAAGTGCAGCAGCTGTAGGTTCATTTATTATTCTTAATACGTTTAACCCCGCAAGCTCTGCCGCTATCTTTGTAGCCTGCCTCTGATTATCATTAAAATAGGCTGGCACGGTTATAACTATATCTTTCACTTTTTCAGAAAGATAATTTTCTGCTATTTTTTTCAAATACTTGAGGATAAAAGAAGAAATCTCTTCTGGAGAATAGTTTTTGCCGTTAACTTTTATTTTCTTCCCAGTTCCTATTTTTCTTTTAACTCTTCTTATTATATTTTCTGGATATTTAAGCTCGTTCTTTAAAGCCTGATAGCCAACAAAAATTTCTTCATCTTTGATTAAAACAACTGATGGTACACTTTTTTTACCATCGGCATCAGTAATAACAACTGGCTTACCCTCATCAAGAAAAGCTATAGATGAAAATGTTGTCCCCAAATCAATCCCTATAACAGCCATAATTTCTCCTTAACACTATTGGTATTTAATTTTTCGGAACAAAATAAGGAAAGTTAAGACTAATAAAAACATTAAACCAAAAATTAGCTTTCCCTTAACTTTCTCTTTAAATCCAGAATTTAAAATATAATTCTGGAGGTTAATGATATGGAGATCATAAAAAGACAAAAAACTTTCAACTTCAGAGGAGAAGTTATAGCAAAGATAATAAGCAGTAATTATTTTGTACATTCAGACAATAGAATCATAAACGTGGCAAATGAGTTAACAAAACTTAAAGACATAAATTGTATAGGTGTAGTTTCAAAAGATGAGGCGATTCTTGGAATATTAAGTAGAGAAAAAATCTTCAGTTTTATAGGTAAACCCTATGGTAAAGAGGTTTTAAGTTTTAAAAATGTAGAATTTCTTGTCGAGAAGGTCCCTGTTTTTTTTGCTGAAGAAAATATTATTTCAGTTGTAGAAAATGTTAGAGATTCACTTGAAAAAGATCATTCAATATATTTTCTTGTTAAATCCCACGATGGTAAGTTTCTCGGTATTTTTTCCAACATTGACTTAATGATATATCTTTCATCAATGCTTCAAAAGGATATTAAACTTGCTTCAGATTTACAAAAAAGCATAGTTAAAGAAGATTTTTACGAAGAAAATGAAAATTTCCACCTTCTTTGCCACTCAAATATGGCAAAAGAAATTGGGGGGGATTTTTATTATTTTAAAGAAAATGGAAATAATCTATTTATTTCCCTTTGCGATGTATCTGGAAAAGGAGTTTCTGCTTCACTTCTTACTACTTTTCTTGCTGGGGAACATTTTACTTATAATTTTTCAGAACTTAAAGATTTCATAATAAATCTTAATAACGACCTTTTTTCTACCTTTCAACTACAAAAATTTATAACAGCAATATTTTTAAACATAAACACAAAAACTGGAAAAACAAAAATTTATGATATGGGACATTCCTTGATCTATCTTATCAGAAACGATAAAATAATACATCTTAAAACAAAGAGCAAAAATTTCCCTCTCGGCATCTCAAAACAGGAGATGATTGAAGAGAGTAATTTTTCATTACAGAAAAATGACTTATTGATTCTACTCACTGATGGTTTAACAGAGCAAATAAACCCTGAATACGAAGAATTTGGTATCCAGCGAGCCTTGAAGACAATAAAATCCTTCTCAAAAGAGAAAACTTCAACTATAAAAGATGTTTTATTAAACGAACTTAACTCTTTCAGAAGGAATCAACCTCAATCCGATGATATTTCATTTATAATTTATAAACATCATCCAATTTCAAGTTCTTCTATTTCTTCTTCATAAGGAGTGGCTTTCTTAATTGGAATTTTTATATCATCAGGAATATCATCATAGTTGAAAAAGCTAACTATTTCTGCTTTTCCGTCAGATATTTCTAACTCACACATTGAAGGTTTCTTGAAATGAATATTTTCTTTTTTACCTGTAAGCATTGAGACAAGATTTTCTATAAAGGGAGTATGCCCCACCAAAAGAATGTACTTTTTTGTTTCTGGAGTTTTATTAATTAAATTGACAATTTCTTCCGGTGATCTATCTGGATTTAATGCATCAGTTATAAGAAAATGAACTGGTTTGAGATATTTTCTTAAAATCTCTGCCGTCTCTATAGCTCTTCTATATTCTGAAGAATAGAAATATTGAAATGAATGTCTGTATTTTTTTTCAAGAACTTTGCCAAAAACTTCAGCCCTTATTCTTCCTGTCTTTGAAAGTGGCCTTAATTCAACTTTCTCATGCCACTCATTTGCCTCAATAGTCTGAGAATGTCTTACTATAATTAACTTCATAAAATCCCTCCTTGAATAACCCAAAAATTTTAAAACCAGTGTTTTAAGCTAAAATTCAAAAATTGTTAATTTTATGAAAATTGTGACTTTTGTCTATTGATTTTTAAAAAAAATAATGTTAAATTTTATATAAAAAAATAATCTGATGGGGGATTTTATGAAGAAATTTTTATTTTTTACATTAATGTTAACAGGATTTCTATACTCAGAAAGCACAAATTTTGTCCATCACATTGGTTTCTGGGCAGGAGGCACAACTAGTGTAGGTCTTTCATATAGATACAAACCTTCCGACTGGAGTATTCAATTTGCCTTTCTTCCTTACTATGTTAAAGAAGATGTTTTTTTCTCAATTGGTGGTTCTTTTCAAAAATATCTTGTTGAAACAGATTGGACGGCACTCCTTTTGTATGTTGGTGTAAGCGGATTATATAATATTTATAACTCTGGTTATTATGATAGTGATGACAACTGGAAAACAGAAAGAAGAGTTTTTGGAAGTGTAAATATTGGTTTTGGTCCCGGTTTTGAGTTGAAAATACTTGAAAGATTTGTGGTTTCATTAAATATCGGATATGGATTTTTCTATCAATACCAGCCATCAAGTGAAATTATGATTAATTTTACAGTGGAAGGTGGAGTGTATTATAGATTTTAATTAAAAGAGGTTGTTAAAACAACCTCTTTTTTTATTTCAACAAAAAATAGAAAAATTTTACATTTATATTTATAATCTATACAGGATGGTTTATGTTAACCTTGAGTAATGTGGTAAAATATTATGGAGATTTCCTCGCTCTTGACAATATTTCTTTTGAAATAAATAGTGGCGATATCATTGCATTTCTCGGTCCTAATGGCTCAGGGAAAACAACCACGATGAGGATTATCACTGGTTTTTTTGCTCCTACAGAAGGCAAAGTAACATTTGAAGGGTATGATGTTACCGAAATGCCAGAAATAGTAAAGTCAAAAATAGGTTATCTTCCTGAAAACCCACCAGTATACCCTGAACTCACAGTTTTTGAATATCTCACTTTTGTGGCTGAATTAAAAAAAATGCCACACAATGAAATTAAAAAAAGGGTTGAAAATGTAATAGAAATTACAGGTTTGAAAGAAAGACAAAATTTCCTTATTTCTTCACTATCAAAAGGCTATAGGCAAAGAGTAGGTATAGCACAAAGCATTGTAAATAATCCAGATTTACTTATTCTTGATGAACCAACAGTTGGTCTTGACCCACTACAGGTTATTGAAATAAGAAATCTTATTAAAACTTTATCACAAGAGGAAAAAAGGACTATTATTCTATCCACCCACATACTCTCTGAAGCATCTGAAATATGTGAAAAGGCTATTATAATCAACAAAGGTAAAATTGTAGCATACGACAGAATAGAAAACTTAAGAAATTTAACTTCAAACTTTAACATTGAGATTACAATTAAAAGAAATTCAAATGTTTTAAAAAACAAGCTGATGAATCTTAGTTCAATTACTGAAATTAAAGAAAAGGATAATGGTTTTATCATCTTTGCCAAAGAAGACATAAGAGAAGAAATAGTTCGCTTAAGTGTTGAAGCAGATTCTGGACTTATAGAGATAAAACTTAACAAAACAACCCTTGAGGAAGTTTTTGTAAAACTCGTTGGATAGGAGATAAGATGTTTGCAATATATAAAAAAGAATTAAAAACTTACTTTACTTCTATGCTTGGATATTTGACAATGGGCTTTTTCTTACTACTTTCTATTCTGTTTTTTAATGGATATTTCTTGGGTTTAAGAAACACAAATGATTTTTCTGGTTTTTTCAGCGATCTTAACACTGCTTTACTTTTTATTATGCCAATACTTTGTGTAAGAATACTCGCAGAAGACAAAAAACTTTCCACCTATGAGCTTCTTTTAACTTCTCCAGTAAGTTCGTTTGAAATTGTTTTTGCCAAATATCTTGCTGTTCTTACGTTTGTTTCTACTGGAATAGTTATGTTAATTTTCTACCCTGTTTTGATTTCTTTCTTTGTTTATGTTGATTTCAGAATCGTTTTAAGTAATATACTCGGAATATTTCTTACAGCAGCTTTCTTTCTATCAATTGGCGTTTTTGCTTCTGCTATTACAGATAGCTATGTTCTTTCTGGAATAATATCTTTCGGAATATTCATACTTCTTTTTATTCTATCTTCAGTAATTAAATCAATAGATCAAAACTGGTTTGTTTTTCTCAAGGAATTTTCTTTCATATATCATTATGAAAAATTTGTAAGCGGGCTTATTGAACTTAAAAATATCTTTTATTTCTTCGCTGGTATAACACTCTGGCTTTTTCTTGCAAAGAGCTTAATTGAGGTAAAAGTATGGAAAAGTTAAAAAAATATTCTTTATTTTTAATTCCTGTTATTTTAATTCTGTCGATAGTTTTTTATATAATCTGGGGAGCATATTCTTTATATACACAGGTGTTTTTTATTGTAGCATTTATAATCCTTGTTATTATAGGCATTCTGAACTACAAATTTATACTTGAATTGATTACAAAGACAAGTTCTATAAAGAAATTTTTGTTTTTCATACAATTTGTATTTCTCTTTTGTGGCCTTATATTTGCGTACTTATTTTTATCAACCATAAACTTTAAGATTGACTTTACAAAAGAAAGGCTTTACTCTCTATCTAAAGAAACATTGAAAGTTCTTAACAACCTTACAAACGACGTAAATATATATTTCTTCAAACCATCTTCAATGTCTGATCCTGTTCTTGATTATATTGATAATCTCCTTAAAAGATATAAAGAAAAATCAAAATACATAAAACTCAAAACTATCGATCCAATTCAAAACAGAACTATGGCGTTAGATTATGACGTAAAAGAAAATGGAAGCATAGTCTTTGAGACTGAAAGAGGCAAGATAATAGTCTCCCCAAGAAAAGTTTTAGACCAGAATATGGAAACAGAAGAAATTTACTATAAAGGTGAAGAGGTTTTCACAAAGACTATAAAAAACTTAACATTATACAAACCAAGAAATGTATATATTTTACAGGGACACGGCGAGATAAATCCCTTCGATAAATCATTCTATGGATATAGAACACTTTTTGAATCATTACAACAGGAAAATATCAAATTAAGAGAATTAAACTTTCTTAAAACTCCAGAAATTCCAGAAGAGTGCAATCTCATAATCATAGGAAACCCAAAAAACGACCTATCTCCAGAAGAACTTGATAAAATAAACCTATTTATGGATAATGGTGGAAATGTTCTTTTAATGCTTGAGTATGAAACAAGTTTCACTGTAAACGACATTTTAAGTAAGGCTGGTGTTTTCTATCTTGAAAATCTTGTTGTGGAAGATGAAGGATATCTACCTCAACTTGGAAGAGCAACAATAGTCCCAAACTTCATCAATCATGAAATTACAAAAAATTTAATCAACAACCGAAAGATTATCCTTATGCCAACGACAGTTGCTATTCTTGAAATGCCAGAAAAGGACAAAAAATATAATTACGAAATTTCTCCACTACTTACAACTTCAAAAACAGCATGGGGTGAAGTTTCAAAAGAAGAAATAAAAGCAAACAAAGTTAAATTTGATAAAAAGGACTTAAAAGGCCCATTAAACCTTGCTTATGTTATAAAAAGAAAGTATGAAAATATTGAATCAAGGATAGGTATAATTGGAGATACTGATTTTGTCAACAACGCAAATATTGATAAATACTCAAACTTTGAATTTTTCATCAATGTTTTAAATTATTTGCTTGGAAGAGAAGAAGAAATAGGAATTTCTCCCAAGGTTTCTGGAATTAAGGCATTTAAACTTTCAGGCACAGAAAAAAGGCTTTTGCAGATTTTAGCATTCATACCCCTTATAATTTTTATACTACCAGGAATAATTGTAATAATTCAAAGAAAAAAATTATACAAAGCCAAAGATAAATAGCTCTGGAGGAAAGATGAAGATATTAAAAAGGATTATTTTTGTACTTGTATTGGTTCTTGGTTGTATTTTTTTAGACCAGTGGACCAAGGTTATAGCTTATGAAAAATTAAGCGGACAGGGAGTAAAAAGCTACTTCTTTGATACCTTCAGATTTGTATACGCTGAAAATACTGGGGCTTTTTTGAGTTTTGGTGCAAATTTTCCCTATCCATGGAATTTCCTCCTCTTTATAATTATACCTATAATATTTTTGATTGGAATATTGTGGTATGTAGTATTTTCAGAAAAACCTCACCCATCTGAAAAAATAGCTTTAATACTTGTGGCAGGTGGAGGACTATCAAATCTTATCGATAGAATTTTAAGAAACCATCATGTTATAGATTTTATGAATGTTGGTATAGGACCTATAAGAACAGGTATATTTAACGTTGCTGATTTATTTATAACTGCTGGTTTTGTTATAATAATACTATCGAGTTTCAAGAAAAAGCCTACTCAATAACCTGAAATTCATCAAGCAATTGTTTGTCAATACTATAAACTTTAAATAACAATCTTCGCCTTGTAACTTCAAGTATTACGAATGAATCTGTTTCTATAGATTTAACAAGAAAATTTTTATCCTCTCTATCTACTTTATTTTCATTAAAAGACAATGCCACATAGGTTATATTGTTTTTTATATACCTTTCATAGCCCTTTTTCCCACCAGTCAGCAAAACTACTTTATTTTTTTCAAGAATAGGAATTAAATTTTCATTTATATCCTTTATTTTTTGCATATCAAAATCCAAGAAAGGATTTATATTTAAAACAACTATTTTCCAATCTGATGAAGTTGAAAGCTCATTTTCTATCTTCTTAAGGTCTTCTGAATTTTTTTTGAGGTTAGCATCATCAATAGTTATGATTTTTAAGGCATTATAGTTATATATTCTTATTCCAGTATTAAAAGAAAAATATGAATAAACAAAATCTTTATTCTTAAGGTCTTTTTCACTGAAAGCAGGAATAAAAATAGCATTTACCATAAAATCCTGTGAATTATTCACAAATTTTGTCCACTGACTCATATTTTTTGAATTTTTAATTAAATTTCCAGTATTAATAACACATACAGGCAATTCATCTCCAAGATTTTTTGCAAATCTTATGTGTTTTTCTTCATCTTCAATATACCCACCATAAATGCCGATTTTGTATGGCAATCTTTTAGGAATCGTGATTTTGACAATCTTTTTATTTAACAATTCCGATGGATTAAGAAGCTGAAAAACTGTAAGTTCGTCATATTGGTTGAGTTCAATACTATGAAAATTATTATTTGTTTTTTCTTCTACAATTATATTTCTTTCAGGTTGAAAAATTATAACCTTTGATTTATAAGAATTTTCATTGAAAAAATTAAGATTAAATTTTTTCAAACTACTATCCATAGTAGTTATAACAACTCCATTGTCCGATAGTTTTCCATAATCTTCCGGAATGATTTCTTCTTTAACCACACTTTCAGTCTTAGAACAAGAATATAAAATCAAAAAAAAGAAAAAAAACTTTTTCATACAAATCCCCCTATCAAGATTGATTATCGAAAAATTTTTGCCAAAAATTAACCTTTCTTAAAGGTCAAAAATTTATTACCCAAGAAATTAACAATCGTATAAACAATATTACCAATAACATAAGCAATAAATGATTCAATTTTAAGATTATATTTCAAAACAATAGAAACAAAATATTGAATAACAAAAGAAATAAGAAATATAAACAAAAACAAGAAAACTTCCTTAAACTTAAAACCATAACTTTTAAATGTCCATAATTTATTAAAAATAAAACTATTTGTAACACCAAGTATATAACTTAAAACATTTGATACTTTAAAATCTATCTTGAATATATAAAAAAAGATGGCAAAACTCACCCAACCAACAATCGTATTCATAACTCCAACCAGCCCAAACTTAAAGCCATGAATAAAAAATTCTTTTATCTCTTTCATTTCCATATTAAATTCCTCTTGAAATATTATAAAAATTTGAACAAAAAAAGTCTATTTTGATTTTGTTTGAAGTTGTAAAAATCTCTTGACATACCCCCCCCTCATTTATGTTAAAATGAAAAATAATGTTAGAAAAATATAACAAGTTATATAAAAAAAAACTATTAACGGGGGAGTATATGAAAAAATTTTTAGTTATCTCAATTCTTTTAACTATTTCAGCGTGTTCTATGGTGCCAAAGGTGGATGGTGTTTTAGACAAAAATGAATTTAGTTATGTTGAGACAGGACCAACACCTTATACCTCTGAAGAAGAACTCGAAGGAGTTACAAATTACGGTTCAGACTTTGTCCACTGGAAGGTCGCAAGAGCTTTTGCCATCTTTGAATTTGAAAATGAAAAGTCAAAGAATTCAGAATGGGCTTCTGGAAACTTATCTACTTATCCAATTCTTATTTACGATGGGAATGGAAAACCAAAGGTTTATGAGTTTCGTGTCATTGTTGATGGAAAAGAAATTGGTGCTGTGAGTTGTACTGCACAGAAAAAGGACGGACTACCTGTAACTCATTTACTTGACTTTGCAAAAGACTATAGTAAAATATTAACAAAAGGAGGAAATGCAAAACTTGTGACGGTAGCTTATCCATCAAAAATTGCTTACACTGAAAACTTTACAAAAGCAGGTGCTATTAAAACAGCAAAAGATGTTGATACCGATGAAGATGTAAAAGTAACTTTGGATATTCCGGCAATTGATTTTCTCACTAATGCAACAAAGGAAATGCTTGAGGCATTGCTTATAACAAATGATGAAATGTTTGATATTATTACAAACGTTATCATAGCAGAGACAGAATCAAACAGAATCTTCTGGGAAGAATGCAAAAAGTTTGAAGAAGAGATGATAAACACTCCAGTGGATGAGATAGTAAAGTCCGTTCCGTAAGAAAAGTAGTCAAGTCGAAGGGAAGTTATGATAATGAATATGTTGTTTCAAAATGGTGGAACTGTAGAAACTGGTCAAATCCGGGAGGTGCGTGTGGGCCATATTGTCTGACTTTTGTCTCTGCTGTAGATGGACAATACTGGAATGCAAATGTAAGTGGACTTACACCAGGAAGTTATTATTTTATGAAAAATATTTACAACAAAGTACTTGAAAAAGTAGGAGAAGGACCAAAAGCTCCCTGGGATTTAAAATCTGCACTTGAAAACAATACTACTTTTTCTTTGTATGGAGTAAGTCCTATATGGGGGGTAGTTAATGCTTCTATAAGAGTTGTAGGAATTCCAGCACTCTCCCTGAGAGGCTCCGGATGGGTTGAAAGTCAGAATAAGTGGGATTGGAACTGGCACTGGAGAGTGGTTCTTGGAACACGCCATGAGCATAGAGAATGGCAGGAGAGATGGACATTCTTATGGTGGAGCTGGTATGTAAATAAAACAATTGATACTTTTTATTATCATCTTCATGATAACAGTTCTGATGGGAGAAACTTCAAAGAAAGAGTTGGTGGTTCCTGGCAAATTGGTTTCTATCAAATTTATAGGAGGTAGAGTATATGTTTATAAAAAGATATTTTACAATACCTCTTTTTATGATTTGTTTTTTCATATTTACTGGATGTAGCCAAACTTACATTGATAACGTAATATGGAGCATATACGCCTATGATGAAAGTACTAACGGCATTTCTGGATTAAAAGTAACCTATACTCTTACAACTAATGGTATAACTGAAACTGATGTGAAATATACTGATACAAACGGATATGCAAGGTCAAAAGAATTTACTATTTATAGACAACCTTTGCACATTGAAACCATAACAGAAGTAGAAAAACTTTTCAAAATTACAATAGAAGATGTAGATGGAACAAACAATGGAGGGGAATTTGTTACAACAAATTTTGTAGTTTATGATTGTCTAATGGAAATCTTCATGCAGAGGAAGTAGTTTTAATAAAATACCATTGCACATTTGTGCAATGGTATTAAGTAATATTAACTGCAAAAGTGTATGTAAATAAAATGAGGGCCAGAATAAGTGAGATTGGAACTGGCACTGGCTAGTAGCTATAGGTTATAAGCAGAATGATATATATAAAACAGTTGATGTATATGGGTTAAAATTTGTAGGATGGTGGTTTATAATACCAATTTTTGAATGGACAAAGGTTGGAACAAGACAGGAGTTTGTAAGGACAGATAAATATATACTTATAACAGATAACGGATATGAAACCTCTGGCGGCTATGGTGTAGACAAGAAAATCGAGGGTTTGCCAATATACTGGGAGTATGTGAATAGTAAGCCATTTTCTTATAATTATATGATATATAAGAAATAATAGGGTAAATATATGAAAAAGTTATTTATTTTAGCTTTCTTTGTAGTTTTATCCTGTGGAAAAAATCAAGAAATTTCTATGGGTGTAACCGGTCCTGAGTATGGAAGGCATGGATTAACATTTTATTTTGAAGTTTCAAATAAATTTCCTATAACAAGAGTATATATAGACAATGAAATTCCTGAAGATGGCTATGATTACAGTTGGGTTAACGGAAATGAATCGGGAAGAGTAGATACAATAGAAAAAATTTTAATTAGTAGAGGATCATACTTTGAATATCCGGGATATCCCGAAAGAAGGGGAATAATGTCAAATACAAACTATTTTATTGTTGAAGAAAATAAAATATTAAAAATAGAGAATAATTCAACAAATCTCATTACAAACATTTCCCTTGTAGATAATGAGTTTATTATTTCCGTTAACAAAAAGTATTTTATAACTGAAAAAATAGCTGATAATAGTATATTTACCATATCCATCATAAGCAACTTACAAAACTTGCTTACAATTACAAATTTTAAAATCAATTCTAAACTTTGTCCATTGAAAACAAAATATGGATATGTAAACGGAGATATAATTCTTGGAAATGGGAATAGTGATTTAGTTGCATATATTGAAAGAAAAGACAACGATATCATAAAATTAATATTAATAACCTTAACTAATTTGGAGAAAAAAGAGATTTCTATTCCTGAATATATTTTACCTATTGGAATAATAACTTTTTCTCCAAAAAATAAGTATCTTTTTATTGCAACTACAGACAGGGATTATAAAGAAAAATACTTAAGAATGAAAAAAGATTATGGTTTAAGTTTAGGACACCCTCTTATATATGATGTGGTTAATTTATCAAACATTGAATTAATAAATTATAATTCTTATAAAGAATATATAGTATTGCCAGAAGGAATTTATAGCATAGATAATGAATTAAAACATATATATATTTATTTAAGAGCAGAGTTTTCTCCTTGTGCTACACCTGATTTTGGGAATTTAAAAAGACGAGACATTGTAGGCCTCTGGAGAATGGATATTTCATCATTAGGTTTAAGTGAGTAGAATTATTTTTGGTGCTGAGGGAAGAAACCTTAAAGAAAGACTTTAGTAGCTTGTATAGGTTAAACTTTCAAATAAACTTCATTAAAAAAAGTTTATTAACTACTTCACAGATAAACTTACATTTTTTTGTATATATTTATTGCCATAGACATCAGTTGCTTCAATAGTAAGTAAGTAATTACCTTTTTTCAGATTGAGATTAAAACTGAAACTTTCAGCATTATAGGTCCCTTCTTTCTTTTCCAAAAATTTGCCGTTTTTTGTATAGCATGTCAAACTTACTGAAGTTAATGGATATATTGAATTGACATTACCATCAATATAGATTGATTTTGTCTCTTCTTTATCTTCATATTCAATAAGAGTTATCATTTTTTGATAATTTGTTGAGGCAATCTCTCCCGGAACAGGAATATTTGTTTGATTCCCCTGACAGGAATAAAAAAATATCAATAAGATAAAAAATTTCTTCATATACTCCTCTATTATCTTATTATAATAAATCAAAATAAAAAATCAATATTTTTTTCGTTAAAAATTTTAAAAATTTTTAAAATTAGTTTATAATAAAATATTCTTTAAACAGGAGAAAAAGGTGGCACTAATTGTTCAAAAGTTTGGCGGCACATCTGTAGGAGATGTCGAAAGAATTAAAAATGTTGCAAAAAAAGTTATTGCAACAAAAAAAGCTGGAAACGATGTAGTGGTTGTAGTTTCTGCAATGAGTGGAACAACTGATTATTTAATTAATCTTGGAAAACAAACAAATCCAAATCCATCAAAAAGAGAAATGGATATGCTTGTATCCACAGGAGAACAGGTTACAATAGCTCTTCTTTCTATGGCTATACACTACTTTGGTGAAGATGCTATTTCTTATAATGCTCTACAAATAGGTATTAAAACAACCTCTGACTACACGAAAGCAAAAATTTTGGGAATAAATACTGAAAAGATATTTGAGTCATTAAAACAGGGAAAAATTGTTGTTGTAGCTGGTTTTCAGGGTGTAGATGAAGATGGAAATATTACTACTCTCGGAAGAGGTGGTTCTGATACAACTGCTGTAGCGTTAGCAGCCGCCCTTAAAGCTGATAGATGTGATATATATACAGATGTTGATGGAGTATATACAGCAGACCCACGAATAGTAAAGAATGCAAAAAAACTTGACTATATAACTCATGATGAGATGCTTGAGCTTGCTTCAATGGGAGCAAAGGTTTTACACGATAGGTCAGTAATTTTTGCAATGAAATACAATGTACCTTTAAGAGTTGTTTCCACCTTCGTTGAAAATGAAGGAACTTTAATTGTAAAGGAGTATAAGAATATGGAAGATTTAGTTATAACCGGAATTTCAAAAAAGGCTGATGAGACAAGAGTGAATATAGCTGGTATACCGGATAAGCCCGGCATAGCTTCAATTATATTTAAAAAACTTGCTGAAAAGAATGTTAATGTAAATATGATAGTTCAATCTGTAGGTAAGGATTCTAAGAGTCAGATTTCTTTCACAGTTCTTAATACAGATGTTGATGATACAAAAAAGGTTATGGAAGAACTTCAAAAAGAACTTGGGGCTGATAATGTAAGTTATGATTCTGACATAGCAATAGTTTCAGTTGTTGGTATTGGAATGAAGGCTCATTCTGGAGTTGCAGCAAAAGTTTTTGAAGTTTTTGCAGCTAACAATATAAATATAGAAATGATTTCAACTTCAGAGATTAAAATCTCTGTGGTGATAAAAAAGGACAAAGCTGATGAAGCTGTAAGATTACTTCACCAGAAATTTTTCGAGTAATTTATGAAATATATTGAAAACCCAATATTAAAAGGATTTAATCCAGATCCTTCTATTTTGAGGGTTGGAAATGATTATTATATTGCTACTTCTACTTTTGAATGGTTTCCAGGAGTTCAGATTCATCACTCAAAGGATCTTATTCACTGGAGGCTTTTGACAAGACCTCTTAAGAGATTATCTCAGCTTAATATGATAGGTGATCCTGATTCTGGAGGAATATGGGCTCCTTGTTTATCATACTCAGACGGATTATTTTATCTTATATACACTGACGTAAAAAGTTATGACGGCATTTTCAAAGATTGTCATAACTATCTTATTACATCGAAAGATATAGAAGGGGAATGGTCAGAACCAGTATATTTAAATTCAAGTGGGTTTGATCCTTCATTATTTCATGATACTGATGGTAGAAAATGGTTACTTAATATGGTATGGGATCATCGAAATAGAAATTCATTCTTTGGAGGTATTCTCCTTCAGGAATATGATCCAATAAAGGGAAAGTTAATTGGACCAATCTATAATATTTTTAAAGGTAGTCATCTCGGTATAACAGAAGGGCCACATCTATATAAAAAAGATGGGTATTATTACCTTGTTGTTGCTGAAGGAGGCACTACTTATGAACATGCTGTAACAGTAGCAAGAAGTAAGAATATTACAGGACCTTATGAAATACATCCAGAAAATCCCATTCTTACTTCAAAAGGGGATTTTTCTCTTCCTCTTCAGAAAGCAGGGCATGGTTCTCTTGTTGAAACACAGAATGGTGAATGGTATATTGCTCATTTGTGTGCAAGACCTCTTTCTAATAAAAGATGCCCTCTCGGTAGAGAAACAGCTATACAGAAAATTATCTGGAAAGATGGCTGGCCGTATCTTGAAAATGGGACTAATAGGCCTGAAGTAAAGGTTAAAGCTCCAGAATTACCAGAAGTAGTTTTTGACAAGCCAAAAGAAAAAATAGATTTTGATGAAGAAACGCTTGACATAAATTTTCAATCTCTAAGGCACCCTATTACAGAAGACTGGTGTACTTTAAAAGAAAGAAAATCATATCTGAGACTTTATGGTAGAGAATCTTTGTCATCAAGACACAATCAAAGTCTTGTTGCAAGAAGACAGCAAAGTTTTTGTTATACTGCCGAAACCTGTGTTGAATTTGAACCAGAGAATTTTCAGCAAATGGCGGGCCTGGTATGTTATTACAATACATCAAATTTCTACTATCTTTACATATCCTTTGAAGAAAACAAGGGTAAAAGTTTGTTGTTGCTTTCTGCTCAAAACTGGAAGTTTAATTATCCAGTAGAACCAATTTCACTCGGCGATGCAAAAAGAATTTACCTCAAAGTTGAAGTTGAATATGAAAAAATGCAGTTTTTTTACGCCACAGAAGAAGGCAAATGGATTAAAATAGGTCCAATACTTGATGCAAGTACTCTTTCAGATGAATTTGTAACCCAATATCCTGATCCAGGATGGGGATTTACAGGGGCATTTGTTGGAATTTGCTGTCAGGATTTAAGTGGAAAAAGAAAGCATGCAGACTTTGATTATTTTATTTACAGGGAAAAATAACTTCATTTCTTAAAGTATTCTGCCTTTGAAAAATGAATGTAAAAACCTTGTATTTAAGAACTGTTGTCAATCACTTTAATGTAAAGAAATGATTGGTTTTGAATTATTGAAAATTTACTTACAAATTTTCTATTGGGACCTCTATTTTTATTATTTTTTCTTTTGTTTTTATTTCTATTTTTCCCCCCATTTCTTCTATTAACATTTTTATCATTTTAAGTCCAAATCCTTTTTTGAATTTTTCCTGTAAAAAGTCTTTTGGAAATGGTTTACCATTATCATATATCGAAAGATTGAATTTGTCTTTATTTAATTTCAGATAGATTTCAATTTTTCCATTTTTATCAAAGGAATATTTAAGAGAATTAATTATCATTTCATTCAAAACTATGCCAAGAGAAGTAGCTTTTTTGGGCGAAAGATATAATTTTTCTGGATAAAAATTTATTTCGACATCTTTTTCTTCAGACAAAGAGTTTTTAATATAATCAATTATTTTTGAAAGGTATTCTCCTATTTCTATGCTATCAACATTACTGTGCTTATAAAGTAAATCATACATTGCAGAAATCGAAAATATTCTATTTCTCAATTTTTCAAGGGATTCTCTTGAAATTTCATTTTCTCCAGATAGTTCCAGATTAATAAGTGCTACAACAAGATTGAATGAATTTTTAATTCTATGTTGTAATTCCTTGAAGTAAAATTCTTTTTCTCTTATTAAAGTTTTATAAGGCGTGATATCATAAATATAACCCTGAATGTGAAGTAATTTCTCCCCCTCAAAAACGCCTTTTCCTCTTTCAAGAACCCATTTTTCTTCATTGTTTTTTGTAATAATTCTGTATTCAACTTTAAAATTTTTCTTATCTTTGATTGCATTACTTACAACTTCAGAAACATTTTTTCTATCTTCAGGATGTATTATTTCTACAAATGAAATTTGTTTATTGTAAAGTAAATCTTCTGCCTTATATCCTGTTATATTTTCAATCTCTCCACTAAGATATTTCATAGTCCATTTTTCATCGTTTTTAAAAATACATACTATGCCTGGAAGATTGGATAAAAGTGTACTTAAAAATCTTTCTTTAATTATCAATTCTTTTTCATAAACTTTTCTTGCTGTAATATCCCTTCCTATACCTATTAGCTTTATAGGTTCTCCTTTTTCATTCAATACTTTCTTATTTACCTGTTCTATCAAGACAATATCTCCATTTTTTTTAATAAATCTCAAAACGACAGGTTCGTTATAAATTCCACCTTTTTGAATATAAGCATTAAGAATATGTTGGTCATCAGGATGAACAAGTTTATTACCCAGTAAAGGATCTTTATAGTGTTCTTCTGGAGAGTATCCAAGAATTTTCTCAACAGACGGACTTACATATTCAAAGCCAAGAGGTTCAGTGAGTCTATAACTGTAGATTATATCGTTAGAGTTCTCAAATATAAGTTTTAAAATTTCTTCTTTTTCTTTAAGTTCATCTTCAAGTTTCTTTCTTTCTGTTATATTTTGGGCTATTTCTATTGCCCCAAGAATATTGCCTTTATCATCAAATACTGGGTAGGATTTTCTATGATACCATCTTTTACTTGTTTCAGAAAAAGCAATATCTTCATAAAAACCTTTTTTCTCAAGGGCTATTTTAACAGGGCAATCTTCACAGGGGGTGCTTCTGTTGTGCCACAATTCATAACAATATTTTCCTATCATATCCTTGAGTTCAAGTCCAAGCGTTTCAGCAGCGAATTTATTTGCCCATATTATTCTATGATTTGTATCCTGAAACATTATATGTTCAGAAATACTGGAAAAAATTACGTTGTCTTCAAGATTTTTTAATTCTTTTGAAAATTTTAAAAGAATGCCATGTTGCTTAATATTTTTTACGGTTAATCTTATTATAGATTTGAGATGCTCCTTATTAGCTTCAGTAATTATATTATAGAGATTTGTTTGTTCAAATAGAGTAATATACTTTTCTGGTTCTCTGGTAATCAAAATTATTGGTTCTTTCTTCCTCTCAAAAAAATTTTTTATATTACTAAGTTCTGTGATGGAAAATGAATTTGTATCAATGATAAAAAGGATAGCGTTTTTTAACTTATTCAGATGTGCTAAATCATTAAATATTTCAAACTTAAAATTATCAAAATCATTAATAAAAAAATCTCGTGATAAAACAAATATCTTTTCTTTTTTGATATAATGCTCCAGATTAATAGATTCTATAAGACAATTGTAATTACTCTAAGAAAATATGTCAAGATTAAAATTAATTTTATTAATTCCCCATACTTTTTAAAATGAGAGTAGAAGTTTTTTAAAAAACCATTCAAATACTTAAAATGGTTATGTTCGATTACCTCATCGAACCTAACCCCTCTTGAGTTTCAAAAATACTGGGAATTTCTAATTAATTAAGTTTAATCAAGTTATAAAAGCTGGTCCATCTATTTTTCAGATTGCAATAGGAAAATTTTGTAAACTATCTGAATATCTTATATATATTTTTCTTGAAAAGACTATAGGCAATTTTTAAAAGAATATATAAAACAAGAATTAATACAAGCCATTTCTTCTTAAAAACATAGATCAAAATAAGCAAAACAGGAATTAAAGAATAATAAAGAATGGCAAAAAAAACATTTTTAGAAATAAGCTTTTTTTTTAATATTCCAGGGTTTAAAGATTTATCTTCTTTTAAAATCTCTTTTTTGAACCTTCCCTTTTCATATTCCACTTTATAGTATTCTGATTCGTTATCTTTTGACATTTTTATAATAAAATGAAAGCCTTTTAAACCAATCTGAAAACTCGAAGAGATGTATTCTATTTCAGAACACTTTATAATATCATTTTTTTTCCATAATAATTTAAATCCCTCAAACATCGCATTATCATAACCAAGTTTAAGTAAGCTGAAAAAATATAGAGCAAAAAAAGTGTTTATCTTTTCTATATTGAATTCTATAAAAAATTCTTCAGTGCTTTTAACAGAAAAAAACATTTCATATTCTGATTTAAAATTTTTTGCATTTTCACTAACTACATATATATCAACATTATGAATACTATCTTCGAGAATAAAATTAATATAGTTATAGGGAAAAAGATAAACTCCCTTTTTCAATTTTTTATAAGTTATACCTTCTTCTTTCCATAACTCTTCAGGAATAAGTGTATTTCCCCCTTCATAGTTTTCAATGTAGAATGAATAGAGATAAGGCATATCAAGCATATATTTTAAAACGTTCCATAAAGAAATGACATTTTCACACTCTATGCGAATTTTTTCATTTTCAATCTTTAATATTTTAAATGACATAACGCTTCCCTGTTAAGAATATAAAATATAATACACTTAAATTTAAATTTGTGCAACTTTTTGCTAAATAAGAAGGAGTAACCTCTTAACTTCTTCAAAAACTTTTCTTGAATTTTCTTTGTCAAAATTGATTGAATACGCCATCTGACAATAATCATATTTTTCTTTGAGTGATTTAATTATACTTTTATCAACCTTATCCTCTATTTGATTTAAGACTTCTCTGAAACTTAAAGAAGACGGAATATTATATTTATCAGTTATGTAATAAAAAATTGCTTTGCTTAAAGCAAGGTAGAAGGATTTATAATCTCCTTCATTAAGGAATTTTTCTGCATCCTTTAAAAAGAAAGAAAGTTTTTTCCCAGCCATAAACCTTTTTTTGAATTCTGGGTCATTCTCAAGTCTATTTTTGAAAAAATTGTAAAAAAGAGCCGAAAAAGGAAGTAAGAACATTACAATAAACAATCCAATAAAAAATGGATTAAATATAATAAATTTATAATTTTTTGTGGCTTTAACAACTCTATATTCAATATTTTCAACTGTTTCATTCAAAGATGTAACATTGAAATTAATTTCTGGAAGAGTAATCTCCTTAAGAATGAAAGAATTATTGTAATATTCAAGTTTCAGAGAAGGTATTTTATAACTACCTTCTTTTTCTGGTATTACTTCAAAGACTATTTCATTGACAAAATATGGGTCTTTCCCTATCATCTTTTCAAAATTCAATTTTTCCTGTTTTCTTGAAATGAATAGGTTATCTATTTTCATTTTATCATATAATTCTGAGAAAAGTTTTAAGTTTCCATTTCCTTTTAAAGTAAGATTTATTGATAAAATTTCTCCAACTTTCAGGGTGTTTGTGCTTATTTTCAGGTTTGCCTCTAAGTTGCCCACATATTTAAACCCTTCTTTAAAAGGTTTAACATCTATGCCTAAATTGTCTCCCTTTACCTCAAGTTGACCATAGGGAGAAATTGCTACAAAAACTGGAGGAGCAATAGCAAGTAACCCACTTTCAACAGGATAGAAAACAAATTTTTTCAGAAGTTTTTTGTAATAGCCACCTTCTTTTATTATATTTTGAGTGGTCGCTTGAGATATGTCATAGAAAATAGATTTATCTGTTCTTAGTGGTGAAACCTCTTTCATAGAATAATCCAGAGCTTCTTTCTGGTCGGAGTATAGGTATAAATCAACAATCAAAGGTTGATTTTGATAAATAGCTTGCTTATCTGGCACAAGTCTTAGCTTAAGCACTGGAATTTTAACCCTTGACATCATTAATTCTTCAATATCTTCAAATGGGTCTCTACTTTTATTCTTCGGTTGGTTCTTGACAACGTTTACTACTATCGGTTTGGTTTGATAAGTTTTATCAATCTCAACAGTGAAAGGTGGAATTTCGAGTCTTCCCAGCTTCTTTGGAATAAGAAAAAAGTTATAAACATAAGAGTGTCTTGATTGCATCTTGCCGTTTATTATCGTTAATTGAGAGCTTTCTGACACTCCTGCATAGAAAATTTCAAAATTCTCGCCTTTTGGAGAAACTATATTTTTAGCCTTTTTGTTTAATTCTATAGAAATAAGCCCTCTCTCATTTAAGCCAATAGTAGAATTTTCTATAGATATGTTAATCTCAATATCGTCAGAAAATAGAGTTCTACTCCAGACCAATAGAAAAAATATAATAATCCTTTTCATACAAAGTTCAGCTTAAAAATTAAGAAATTTCAGAAACTCTTCTTTTAATCTATTATGTGTATTTTCAACATCTTTTTTCAAATCTTCGAGCTTTTGACCATTTGAAATCTTTTTAAAGTTTGAAAAATAGAATTTTATCTTCGGTTCTGTGCCAGATGGTCTACCGATTATTTCGCAATCGTCTGAAAATTTCATAACTATTACATCAGAAGCTGGTAAATCCATTGGTGTTATTTCTTTTTTGTTTGTTATATCAAATGCTTTTTTATTCTTTAAATCATAAATCTGAAGTAATTTAAACTCTGCAATTTTCTCTGGTGGAGATTTCCTTAAGTTTTCCATTGTTGCTTTTATCTTATCAAGTCCTTCTTTACCTTTTACTTCTATGGATTTTTGACTTTCTTTAAAATATCCATATCTTGTATAAATCTCATCAAGCACATCAGCAACACTTTTGCCTTTTGAATTATAATATGCTGAAAGCTCCGCAAATAAAGATGAAGCTATAACAGCATCCTTATCTCTTACAAAAGTGCCCGCAAGATATCCATGACTTTCCTCACAACCAAATATAAATTCTTCGCCTGTTTGTTCGTATTTTCTTATTTTTTCTGCTATCCATTTAAAGCCAGTTAAAACTTCATCAACCTTAATATTAAAATCCTCTGCAATTTTAAGAAGAAGTCTTGTTGAAACGATAGTTGTAACAACTTTTCCATTATCAGGCAAAATATTCTTTTCTTTAAGACCAGAAAGTAAATAGTAGAGTAATAGACAACCTATCTGATTTCCATTTAACAAAATGTAATCATCATTTTTCTTTATCATTGCTCCAATTCTATCTGCATCTGGATCGCTTGCAATAAGTATATCGGCTTTTATATCTTTTGCATACTTTATCCCAAGTTCCATTGCTTCAGGTATTTCAGGGTTAGGATACGGAGCAGTAGGAAAGTTTCCATCAGGTATAGCTTGTTCTTTAACAATAAAAATATTTTTAAAGCCAAAGTTTTTTAAACTTTCAGGTATGAGTCTATAACCTGTTCCATAAAGTGGAGTATAGCATATTTTTATTTCACTTTTTGAGTTTATTGCATAGTTCATTGATAATGTTTTTGCTTTTTTAAGGTATGAGCTATCTATTTCATCATCAATTTCGTAGTATAGCGGGCTTTTTTTTG
Source organism: Brevinematales bacterium (assembly GCA_037479045.1). Lineage (GTDB taxonomy): Bacteria > Spirochaetota > Brevinematia > Brevinematales > JAOACQ01 > JAOACQ01. Next base: position 96,691 of record JBBFLL010000003.1, read on the forward strand.
TTTCTTCAAAGGATATTGTTTTAACATCTTTTATAGAGGCAATCTTTTTTACTTCTTCGATTATTTCTTTGTCCTCAGGTGGCACTACCTGCCCACCATCACTCCAGAAAACCTTATATCCATTGTATTGTTTTGGATTGTGAGAAGCTGTTATCATAATACCAGCTATGGCATTTTTCTCTCTTACAGCATAGGAGACCAGTGGAGTTGGATGAATATCATTAAAGAAATAAACTTTTATTCCGTTAGCAACCATTACGTTTGCACTTTCCATAGCAAATCTGTCTGAAAAAAGCCTTGAGTCTCTTCCTATGACAACACCTTTTTCTTTTCCACCTTTCTTTAAGATATAATTTGCAAGTCCCTGTGTAGCCATTCTTACTGTATAGATATTCATCCTGTTAGTTCCAGCACCAATAAGCCCTCGTAAGCCACCAGTCCCAAACTCAAGATTTGTATAAAATCTGTCCTCAAGTTCCTTTTCATTCCCATTATCTAACAAAGTTTGAATCTCTTTTCTTGTTTCTTCATCATAAGATGGTGTTAACCATTCTTCAACTACTTTCTTTATCCTTGCATCCATAATTTAAAACTCCTATTTATTTTGTTTCGTAAACTGCTCCTTTATTTGCAGAAGTTACAATCTTTGAGTATCTTGCAACATATCCAGAAACTATCTTTGGAGGTAATGGTTTCCAATTTTTTCTTCTTTTTTCAATTTCTTCTTCTGAAACCTTTAAGTTAAGTTGTTTATTAGGAATATCAATAGAAATAATATCTCCCTCCTCTACAAGAGCAATAAGCCCCCCTGAAGCAGCTTCAGGAGAAATATGTCCTATAGAAGCTCCTCTACTTGCACCACTGAACCTTCCATCTGTTATTAAAGCCACCTCTTTATCAAGACCCATTCCAGCAAGGGCTGAAGTAGGAGAAAGCATCTCTCTCATTCCCGGACCACCCTTTGGTCCCTCATATCTTATAACAACAATGTCACCTTTATTAATCTTCTTTGCAAATATTGCTTCCACAGCTTCTTCCTCACTATTGAAAACTCTTGCCTTTCCTTCGTGTTTTAACATTGATGGATCAACAGCAGCCTGTTTTACTATTGCTCCATCGGGACAAAGATTACCGGTAAGGATCGCAAGACCGCCTGTTTCATGAACTGGATTATCAATGGGCCTTATAACTTCATAATCTTTTACTCTTGCATTTATTTCTTTTAAGGTTTCGCCAAGTGTTTTGCCATTCACAGTCATTGTATCAAGATGAATAAGATTTTTCTTTGATAATTCACTTAAAATAGCTGGGACACCACCAGCATTATATAAATCAAGAATATGATGGGGACCTGAAGGTGAAATAGTTGTAAGGTGTGGTGTTTTTTCTGTAAAAAGTCCGAAATCTTTAAGCTCCAGTTTTACGTCTCCATAGTAAGCAATAGCCGGAAGATGTAAAGCTGTATTTGTCGAGCCCCCAAGAGCCATATCAACCATTATAGCATTTTCAAAAGCCTTTCTTGTCATTATATCACGTGGTTTTATATCTTTTTCGACAAGCTCCATTATTTTAAGACCTGCTTTTTTTGCAAGCATTACTCTCTGGGAAAATACAGCAGGTGTAGATCCATTCATTGGTAAGGCTATACCAAGAGCCTCAGCAAGGTTTGACATTGTATTTGCAGTAAACATACCGGCACAAGAACCTTCACCCGGACAGGCTTCGCATTCCATCTGGTATAATTCTTCGTCGGTGATATTGCCTGATGCATATGTCCCGACAGCTTCAAATAAGTTTTTAAGGTCTATCTTGTTTTTCTTTCCAATATTTCCAGGAAGCATTGGCCCACCGCTTACAAAAATAGAAGGAACATTAAGCCTCATTGCAGCTATGAGCATTCCCGGTATAATTTTATCACAGGAGGCAATAAAAACAAGCCCATCAAATTGATAAGATTGATACATAACTTCTATTGAATCTGCTATAAGTTCTCTTGATGGAAGAGAGTATTTCATTCCAATGTGTCCCATTGCTATACCATCGCAAACTCCAATGGTATTAAACTCCATTGGCATTCCGCCAGCTGCATATATACCTCTCTTTACAGCATCAGCAATTTTATTTAAATGTATATGACCAGGAATACACTCATTAAATGAATTTACAACACCGATTAATGGTCTCTTTAATTCCCAATCATCGAATCCCATAGCTTTAAAAAGGGAGCGATGAGGAGCTCTCTGAAAACCTTTTTTCACAAGATCGCTTTTCATTTTGACCTCCCGAAAATTTTATTTTTATTATAAAACAAAAAAGAAAAAATATAAAATTTTAAAGTGCTTATCTTGTTTAAAAGTTTGATTTTTTATCATTTTTACTTTAATATTTTTTGAGATATTTATTGCGGAGGAAAAAATGCAAAAAATAAAAAAATTTTTGCCTTACTTATTGTTTTTAATAGTTGTTTTAAGTTTATTTTATAAAGTCTTTGCTGGATACTCTATTCAGGGAATAGATAGTGGGCTCTGGTCTACTATTTTCTATAAAAATAACGCCTTAAAAACTCCTTTTTTCTGGCTTCATCTATTCTGGCTTGGCATGAGTCAGGGATCTTTTATATACGGTATCAACTGGATTATGACACAAATAGCTCCTGTTGGAATGGTGTTGTTTTTTACCTATGCAGTAAGTATCTTTATTGCAATGGTATTTTTTTATGCTTTACTTAAAAAATACAATATATCTTTTGTTGGTAGAATTTTTGGGGCTATTTCTTATGGACTATTACCAATGTTTATAACCCTCATATATTCAGGACATATACAGGTTGTTGAATTTTTAGCCTATATGCCTATCATTTTTATCTGTATCGAAGAAATTTACGATACGAACAATCCATTAACAAGAAAGTTGTTTTTCTTTGGTATTATAGCTATTGCGTGGGGACTTATGGTAAATCTTGATGTCCAGAGAGGGCTTTATTTTTCTATCACTTCAGCTATCTATGTGATTTATAAGGCTATAACTCTTGATGAAAAGAAAGGTTTTTCTATCTTGACTTCATTGGCATTTTACAAAAGACTTTTGCTTTTATTTTTGATTGGGCTATCAAGTGTAGCTGTATTCTCAAATGCACTCCCCACTTGGCTTGAAGCATTAAGAGGTAGACAGGCTTTGCAAGAAGGTGTCAATCAAAAAAGTGAAGAAGAAAAGTTTGAGTTCGCTTCAAGCTGGTCACTTCATCCATTTGAGCTTTTTGATAGTATTGCTTTTGGTTTTCATGGAATGATATCGGGTGATGCAAAAGGTCCATACTGGGGTAGTAAACCTTATTCTGGTAATAGTGATACACTCGGTTTTTTTATAGTTTTCTTTGCAATAATGGGAATTATCATATCTTATAAAAGAGAAAAAAATGTGAAATTTTTCTTCTGGGCTTCTCTTGTTCTTATATTGCTTTCTTTTGGTAGATACTGGCCCGGTAAACCTCTATTTGTAATTTTTTATAAGATTCCGATGATGGCAAATTTCAGAGCCCCAGCCAAATTTTTCTCCATAGCGGCTTTCTTCATTTCAATACTTGCCGCAATTGGTTTTGATGGTCTTATGAAGATGATTGAAGAAGAAAAAAAGAAATTTACTAAAAATCTAACAAATATTCTTTCAATATTTATTGGCACTACACTTTTAATAATATTTATATTGATGCTTACCTCTGGTGATATTTCTTTGAATCTTTCAGAAAAATTTGGAAAGAATACTTTTTTAGCTGATATTGCAATAAAAAATATGTTTTTATCTCTTTTCAGACTTTTAGTCTTTCTTGTGATTACAACTATTACAATCTTTATTCTTTCATACAGAAAGGTTAAGTTTTCAACTGTTTTATATTCAGCTATTTTTACTTTCTTTTGCTTTTTTGACTTATGGACTATTAATAATTTTTATATTTCAAAAAGCTATTTTAAAGAAAAAGAATTTTATGCTCCAGATGGAGTCGTAAGTTTTCTTAAAAAAGAAAACAATAAGGAAATATTCAGAACAGCAACGTCTGTTTTTATACCTTATGGGCAGAAAAGTATTCAATATCCAATAACGAGACTTAAAGGATATTATCTTACATATGATTTTACATATCATATGATAGAAACACTTGACATTCCAGCAGCTTCAACAGTTTATCCTGATTATGAGAATTTCTTTTTATCGACACTTAAAAGTGAAATCAAGGGACAGGAGATAAAAACCCTTATTGATGTGCTTGAAATAAATAAAAGGCTTTTTGAACTTGCAAATGTAAAATATGTTCTGATAGATGCTCCTGTTAATATATCTTTCCTGACACTTACAGACATAGTTAAAGCAAGAGATGGAAGAGATGTTTATATTTACGAAAACAAAAGCTATTTACCAAGATTGAGTTTATTTGAGAGTTATATAAATGTTAAGAACAACAATGATGCTTTAGTATATTTATCGTCTCCAGATTTTGACTTCAGAAATGAAGTTGTAATAAATTCTTCAAGTTTACCAGAAAGTGGCAAAGGAACAAATAATTCTATATCAATAAACCCACTTGAATTTAATGGATGGAAATATAAAGTAAAACTGAAGACCTCAAAAGATTCAATCTTAGTTGGAAATTTTAAATTTGAAAAAGGAAACTGGAAAGCAAAACTTGATGGCAAAAGTGTTGAAACTTTCCCTGCCAATTATCTACTTACGGGAGTTTTTGTCCCGACTGGTGAACATATGCTTGAGATATATTATGAGCAAGATAAATTTTTCTTTTATTTATCTCTTTTAGCTATAATTTTATTTGCTTTAATAAGTATTACAGGTGGAATTCTCTATCTTAAGGGAGTTAAAAAAGGTGCCCAGAGATAGTAAATACAACTTCTTGCCAGAGTGGGTTACTGTAAGAAATAGTCCAGAACGACAGAATCTTGAAAGAGATATTTCATTACTTAATCCTCATGCTCTTTCTATATTTAATGCTATGTTAGAATATGCAGAGAAATACCACTCTTCTTACATACCTTCTGATGGACTTTTGAAAGCTATATTAGAATATGGTGAAAAGGTTAATGATGTTGCACTTAAAAATCAAGGAAGTATTACAGAATTTTTAAAACCAATTTATTCATTTCTTGTGAAAAATAAATATTCTATTCCTGAAATAGTGGATAAGAAAATTGTGGCTATTATTTTGAAAGACCCAAAATCTCCTACAGAAGAAGATATAAAGAATATTAAAGAAGTTTTAAAAAAAGAGTATGAAAAATGCAAAGAAGAAGGTAAAAAACCCTTCCCTTCAATAGAAAATTTCAGTAATTTTCACTTTTATCCACCAGAATTATATATAATTTCTCTCAAAGAATATGCAGAAAAATTATCTACCCCTGAAGAGATAAATAAACCCTTCACAAAAATTTTACTGCCAGAAAATATTGATATTTTTTTACCAACAGAAATTTTCAAAGAAATATACAAAATTGCACTTTCAAAGATTGAACTCTATCTCTCTTTTTCTGAAAATTCAAAATTGATTTTCAATAAATTAAAAGAGAGATTTTCAAATCTACAGGTCTTAAAAGATGTAAAGCAAATGTTCCCTCTCGAATCCAATCCAGCAGATATGCTTGCTTCACTTGCAACAGAAATTCTTGGATATATTCAAAATATCGAAAAAGACCTTGCCCTCTGGGAATCCTGTCAAATAATCCAGAATATTGCATACAAAAGAGGTATAGAAACTCAAAAAAGAATCCTAACTCATGAAGCATTTTCAATGATTCTTAAAATAACAGAAAAAATTCCTTCTTTTTTTAATAGATCTGTAATTTTAAAATTCAGAGAAAATCATACAAGTTTTAGACTTTTTTCTACTGAAGATTTTATAAAATTAACTGATGAATTTTTAGAAAAATATTCTTCAAGAGATGGAAGTTTGCCTTTGATTATAACTGACTACCATAACGAAAAAATTTATATCCACAGAGCAAATTTTTATAAAAATTTGCTTAATTTTTTAGACAAAGTTTTTCTTGAATTACACAAAAAGATGTCAGATGAATATACTCATAAAGCCAAATTTTTTCTTAAAGAACCTTTTATGAGAAATGAAAGTTCTTTTGAAGAATATGTTAAGAATTATTTATTATCTCAGACATCCTTTCTTGTGCCTTTCTTTAAGGAACCAGAATATCTTTATAGAATACTGACATATTGCGAAAGTAAACATCCAGAAGCAAAGAATTCAACAAAGAGATTTTTTCACAATGTCAATGGCAACTTGGCTTTAAAACCTTATTCTCAAATTTTAGATTTAAATTATGAAAAAATTTTAAAAGAAGCAAAATTATATCTTCCCTTTTTTGAACAGTTTAATATTTTTGAATTGATTATTTCTTTCTTTAAAAATTTTGGTAGAAAACTTGATAAAGCTGTTGATGCCCAGCTTAAAGCTAAAAAAGAGATGCCAGATTTAAATGAACTTGTAAAACCAGTTATAAAAAATCCAGCAACCAAGCCTAAAAATATTCCTACACCAGTTAAAGAAAAAGAAAAAAACAAAATAGATACTTCAAAGCTACAAGCAATAAGAGATGAGCTTATTGGGAATAGTAGTGTAGAGGATATACTTACTCTTTATGAAAACAGATGGAATCATGTTATTAATCCACAGACAAGGAAAGAAAATCTTACCTACGTAAAAGAAAGAATTGCTTCCAGAGTTAAATTTATTAAAAAACCCGAATACGAAATAATAAAAAAAGAAACTGAAGATCTTATTGCTACTGATAAGAGTCTTAAAAACTTATCAGATCAGGAAGCATTAAAAAAATATATAATACTTGTGATGATAGAATATTTTTTAAGGAAAAAATGATGAGATATTTTCTTGCTTTATTTTTAATAATCGGGCCACTTTATTCAAATGTTAAGTATAACTTTGGCTTTCAATATGGAGTTTTTTCAGTAAAGGATTATACCTTTAATGTAATCAGGTATATCCCACAAATATCTTGGGAGAGTTTTTCAATCTCAATGAATCTGGATTTTGTATATGATACAAATGGAAATTTTTATTACAACAAATATTCAACTCTACAATCAATACTTTCAAAAATAGAAAAGATAAATTACACCAATGATTTTTTATCAGTTGATATAGAGAGAAAAGTTGAATTAACATTATCTGATGGAGTTCTTTTAAAAAGATTTTACTTAACTCATTTGACTCCACTTTATTACTATCCTTCAGGAATAGCATCTTTAAATTTTGATTTTCTATCTTTATATGTTATTATCGACAATATTCTCGACTTTGACATTATAGCTTCTTCCATTAAATTAAAACCTTTGTTTTTTGTTGAAGAAGAACTTCTTAAAGATATTAATATAACTTTTGATATTGGGTTTGATACTGACCCTGAAAATATAAAAAAAATGAACATTAAAAATGAACCATTAAAATTTGAAGACAATTCTTCAAACTTTATTTTTATATATAAGCCTGGAATAGATTCTATCATCTACAAAAATAATTTTTTAAAATTTTCTCTTAACCTTGCTTATGCTGGTATATATACTAAAGGAGTAGGATTTTTTGGTGGTGTTATGGGAGAATTTTTTAATTTATTTAATCTGGGTTTAAATTATGCTTTTTGTACTGAAAAATTTGTCCCTCATTACTTTGATATTTTCTATGAAAATGAAAGAGCTTATAAATTTTATGACCTTGATAATATTAATTCAAGCTATAATTATTACACTATATCCTCAGGGATTAACTTTTTTGATAAAAATTTAAGGTTACAAGTTGAATTTGAAAATCAGGATAGAGAAAACAAAAATCCAGAATTATATGTTTCATTTATAGCTGATAGAAAATTTTTTAAAATTCTTGATCTGAGAATATCTTTTCACAAAGCAGATATTAAAAGAATTGAAGATTTGACGCTTTCAAGTGATTTTTCAAGAATGTTTATAGCCTTTAATTTTTATATGTCAGATTATATTGTTTTTGGTTTTGAATATAAATATCTATTTCACACAGTTGAAATTTTTGATTACAAGAACGACATTTTTATGTATATAAAATCAACCTTTTAATATGGGAGGTTTAATATGTCTAAAAGAATTTTGATTATCTTCATAATTCTTGGAACTTTTACTGTTTTGTATGCACAGGGAAGTAAGAAAGGCGCTTTAAGGGTTAATTCCTTTGTGGGAATAAGTGAATATAGAGTTGGTGAAGGTGAATGGACAACACTGAAAGTTGGAGATGAAATACCTGAAGATGCAGAAATAAGAGTAAATGGCAAAAACGATTATCTTGAATTAATCCTTCAAGGAGAAACAATTATAAAACTTTTTGGTCTTACAAGCGTTCAGGTTAAAGAACTTGTAAGAGATGATTTTTCAAAGAAAAAGAATACAACTCTATTTCTGTATACAGGAAAAATTTTCTCAAGAATAAGAAAGGCAAAAGATCAAGTTTTCAAGGTTGAAACTGAAACAAGTGTTGCTGCTGTAAGAGGAACAAAATTTGGAATTTCTTTTATTCCGGGAGAAGGGGGAGAGCTTGTTGTTAGTGAAGGTGTTGTTGAGGTTCTTGACCCGGCGAATGTTTTTAAACCTGTCCTTGTGAAAGAAGGACAGATTTTCAGACTACCTTCAAGTGTAGGAGAAACAATTTTAGACCCAAAATCAGCTTCAGAAGACTTGATAAAACAATACGATCCTGAATATAACACTCCTGAAACCAAACCTGAAGAAAAGAAACCAGCAGAACAACCAAAAGAGACAAAACCAACTGAAGAAGCTCCAAAACCATCTTTACCCGGACTTCCGGGAGTTTCAGGTAATTTAATAAACTTTGCTACTGGTACGGAAAACATAAATAATGGGGCTTACTACAAATTTGTCCTTACTCCAGAATTAACCATAGGCTGGTTTTCGTTCGGGCTATATTTGCCATTCTATATTTCAGCTAATGATAATAGCATAATAGGTACAAATTCACAATCTTTATACAACAAAAATGATTGGGATTTTTCATCCCCACAGGATAGCTGGAATGACCTTATAACTAAAATTGCTTACCTGCAATTTAAAAACTCATTCTTATTGTTCAGAATTGGGTCTTTGTATAGTTATACTCTTGGTTCTGGAATACTTGTAGATAGTTATGCAAATGATTTGTTCTATCCTTCACAAAGAAATATTGGTATAATTTTTGGGCTTGATGGAGGTGGTGGAGGAGTTGAATTTTTCACTGGAAATGCTGGTAATTTTGAGCTTCTTGGAGGAAAAGTCTTTGCAAGACCTCTTAATGGTATGCCACTTGTGGGAGACTGGAGTCTTGGTATCTCGACATTTATTGATACAAAACCTCTGACAAATGACAACAGTAAGGTTTTTGGATATTCGTTCGATATTGATATGCCTTTTGTAAAATCTGATATTTTCGGAATAGGTTTATATTCGGGAATTGGAACACTCGGCTACTATCTTGATTATTCACAGGAAACAAGTTATTACAATGGATTTGGTTTTAATGCAGGTTTAAGGGGGAATATTGTAATGGTTACCTACAGGGCTGAATACAAACACCAAAATGGGGCATTTTCAATAGCTTATGTCGATAAAACCTATGATATTGAAAGGGCTAATAAATTTAATTCTTTTGTTTTGATTTCAAAATTAAACAATACCGATATAAGCTATAACGGTTTTGTTGCCGAAATTGGACTTGATTTAAAAGACATCATAAAGGCTTCTATAAGTTATGAACATCTATTCCCTTTTGGAGAAGACCCATTTCAAAATATAAACAATAATCTACACGCAGAAGTAAGTCTTGACAGAAAATTTATAAAAAAAGTCTATGGTACTATCTCTTTTGACTGGAAAAACTTTGACCCAAGAGAAGCAAAAGATTTCCCACCAGCTGGTTCAATACTCAGTGCCGAAGTTTTTTATGAATTGATATATGGAATATATGTTGGTCTTGAATGGAAGAAATTCTTTGAGAAAGAAAATGGAGAGATTAAGGAAAGAGTTTTATATGGGTTAAAAACTCAGATCATTTTTTAAAATAAAAGGGGTGAGTTAAGCTCACCCTTTTTTTAGAAAACTCTCCGGATTTATCTCTGAAGGCATTCTCCACGAACTTCTCGGAGAAAGATCTACACTTCCAACTTTTGGACCACCCGGAACACAATCCCTTTTCCATTGATTTTTAAAAAATCTATTAAAGAAAACTTTAAGCCATTTCTCTAAAGTTTCTTTATTGTATTTGTCCTTAAATGCTATGCTTGAAAGAAATAAAATTTTTTCATAATCATAACCCATTCTTACAAAATTATATAAAAAGAAGTCATGAAGTTCATAAGGACCTATTTTTTCTTCTGTTTTTTGAATTATCATGCCATTTTGTGGGGGTAATAATTCTGGCGAGATTGGTTGCTCAAGAATATCAAATAGAATTTTTTTAATTCTATATTCTGCTTGAATTGCTTTTCTTTCTATAATAAATCTTACAAGGGTTTTTGGTACTCCAGCATTAACATTATACATACTCATATGGTCTCCGTTGTAGGTGCAGAAACCGAGAGCGATTTCAGAAAGATCTCCAGTACCAACAACAATGCCCCCAAGTTGATTTGCTTTCATCATAAGTAAATATGTTCTTGCCCTTGCCTGTGTGTTTTCAAAAACAATATCAGTCTTATCTAAAGGATGACCGATTGACTTAAAAACTTCTTTTGAAATTTTCTTTATATCTATGATTTCGAGAGGAATACCGTATAATTGACACAATTTTTTAACATTAGAAAGGGTTTTTGGAGTTGTGCCAAATCCCGGCATTGTTAAAGGATAGATGTCTGTCAAAGGTAAAGCTAATCTCTTAAATGCTTCTATAACTACAAGAAATGCAAGAGTAGAATCAAGTCCACCCGAAAGTCCAATAACAGCCTTCGGTTCTTTAAATGATTTTAATCTTCTTATAAGTCCACAGACCTGAATGTTAAAAATTTCTTCTGTCCTCTCTTCAAGAGTTTTTTTATCTTTTGGAACAAAAGGTAATGGATCAATATTCCTGATTAATTCAGCTTCTTCATTCCTTGGTTTGAAGGCTATGTTTCTTAATTCTGAATTTTTATTTTCAAATGTAGTCATTCTACTTCTCTCATAGATTAAAAATTCAGTGTCCACATCTGCGAAAACAATCTGGCTTTCAAGGGAAAATCTCTCTGTTGAAACAAGTTCAACACCATTTTCAAAAATGAAAGAACTACCATCAAAAACCATATCGGTCGTTGATTCAAATATTCCAGTGTTTGCATAAGCATAGGCTGATATGGTTTTAGCAGATTGGGTTTTGACAAGAAGTTTTCTGTACTCATCTTTTGTAACAAGGGCATCTGAAGCTGAAAGATTAAGTAGAATTAAAGCTCCATTTATCGCGTATTCCGAAGATGGGGGCATTATAGCCCAAAGGTCTTCACAAATTTCAACTCCAATCTTAATATTTGAGTTTTCCATACAAAAAAGGATATCCCTACCGAATGGAATATCATATCCATACAGGTTTATATTTTCATTTCTTAAATCAAGGCCACTTTCGAACCATCTTTTTTCATAAAATTCTCCATAGTTTGGAATATAACTCTTCGGAATAATGCCAAGAATTTTTCCATTCTGAGATACTATTGCAGTATTATAAAGTTTATTTTTAAAAACTACTGGAGCACCAAATACAATAAGAGTCTTAATATCTGTAGTATCATCAAGTAATTTTTTAACTGCAAGGAGAGTTTTTTCCTTAAGATTAGTATTGTGAAAAATGTCCCCACAACTATATGAGGTAATAGAAAGCTCTGGAAATAAAATTATATCACTTTTATTTTCATCTGCTTTCTTTATTAACTTTAAATGTTCTTCTACGTTATGAAGAGGATCCGCAATCTTTATTGTTGGCACAGCACAGGCAATTCTTACAAAACCATATTTAAACATTTTGTTCCCTATTTAATTATAAACCAGATTTATAAATAATCAAGTCTAATGAATAAATCTATTTGAATAGATATTTGACATAATTGCTGCAGCACACATAAAACTTATTAGTGAAGAACCTCCATAACTTATGAAAGGTAGAGGTAATCCAGTTGCTGGAGTTATACCGAGTGTCATTCCTATATTCACAAGGAAATGTGTGAAAAACATAGCTAAAATTCCAGTGGCAACAAGCATACCTTCTTTGTCTTTCGTATTTCTTATTGCTTTAAAAATATTGTAAAAATATAAACCAAAAAGCAATAAAATGAGAGTTGACCCAATAAAGCCAAGCTCTTCACATATTATAGAAAAAATAAAATCTGTATTTTTTTCAGGTAAAAAGCCAAGAGTATTTTGAGAACCTCTGAATAAACCTTTACCAAAAACTCCACCCGAACCAATTGCAATGGTAGATTGAATAATATTGTAACCTGCCCCCTTACTATCGAATTCTGGGTTTATCATCACAAGTATTCTTTTCCATTGATATGGTTTCAAAACTTTAAGAGCCGCAGAAGAAAATAAAAAAGCCGTTCCAATTATTAAAGTAAATGGAAGTATTTTTTTAATAATTTTTGTGGGAGTAAAGAAATCAATAAACATTGTAATAAAAGAATACAAAAACAAAGAAAGTGAAATAAGGAAAAAGAAATTAAAACTTAATATAATATCAAGGATTTCAACAGCTTTTCCACCTCTTTCAAGATAAAACTTATAAAATCCTATTATCAATAGTAAAAATACGGTAAGCCCGCCAATCATAAGAAGGTATTTAATATATTTTGAATCTGGTATTCCTATATATATCATAAAAATAAATATTACAACAAAAACAATAGAAGTTCCCAAATCTGGTTGAATTAAAATCAACAAAAGTGGTAAAACAAGAATACCCAAGGAATATAAAAAAACTTTTGTAACTTTTTCGTTTACTTCTGCATTGGAAAGATATTTTGCAAAGAATAGAATATAAAAAATCTTCATAATTTCAGAGGGTTGAATACCAAGTCCTCCTATACCAAGCCAGCTTTTTGAGCCTCTTATAGATTTACCAAATATAAGAGTTATAATGAGTAGAATAATTCCAATAATATAAAAATAATGCGAAATCTCAACAAGTCTATAATAATCTATTGCCATAAGTAAAAGAGCAACAATAAGCCCTATACCAAACCAGATAAGCTGCTTTATGTAAAGGTTTGAATTTGTTCCATCTGGATTTATACCTGTACTATAAACGAAGATCATTCCTATTATAGAAAGGGTTAATGGTATCAATATAAAGGCAGCTTCTACGTTTTTAAATAAATCCTTAAACATATTTCCCTCTTTAGTTATTTGTTCTATTTTTAAAGTAGAAATCAATTAACTTAACTGCAATTGGTGCAGCGACTCCTGAACCACCTCCACCGTGTTCAACTACAACAGTTACAGCTATAATGTCATTTACATTTGTTGCACCATATGGAGCAAAACAGGTAAATAAAGCGTGTGTCTCTTTGCCTTTTCCAGCTTCACCTGTTCCGGTCTTACCTGCCACGGGAATTTTGATAACATCTTTTATCCATCTTGCAGTACCAAAAGTTGTCACCCCATATAAACCTTTTTTAATTATTTCCATTTTTTCTGGTGAAACATCAATTCTTCTTAAAACTTCAGGATTTTTCTGCCATTTTTTTGATTCATTTTCGTAAGAGAGAATTTCTTTTAAAATGAATGGCTTAAGTATTAAGCCATTATTTGCTATTGCCATAGTCATTACATTTAAAGCTACAGGTGTAATAAGTAAGTCTCCCTGTCCAATAGCAATATTTGCTGTATCTCCATTTTGCCATGGCCTATCGTATTTTTTCTTGAACCATTCCATTTCGGGTATAAGACCGGCTACTTCACCGGGTAAATCTATACCACTTTTTTTATTTACTCCCCATTCTTCAGCATATTTTATTATAGGGTCTCTGCCAAGCATCAAACCAACAGAATAATAATAAACATCGCAGGAATGAGCAAGTCCTGTAATCAAATTTACAGGGCCATGGACATTCCAGCACTTAAAAAATCTATTTCCTATCCTCATTCCACCAGAACAATAGAAAGTTTTAGCGGGATCAATATCTGAATGTAAAAGTGCAGATGATGTAACTATTTTGAATGTTGAACTTGGAGGATATGTTCCCTGTATAGCTCTATTTAAAAAAGGTTTATCAACATGTGATTTTATTAGAAAAAATTCTTCTGTAGAAAAAGAAAATTTATCAGTAAAGATATTTGGATCAAATGAAGGAGAGCTTACAAGAGCCAGTATCTCTCCAGTCGCGGGTTTTGACACCACAACTGCACCAACTTTATTAGCCATTAAATCATAAGCAAGCTCCTGCAATTTTCCATCTATACTTAAAACAAGGGTATCACCGGGGACAGGTTCTTTTTTCATCTCTTCTTCTTTTACGTTTCCACGAGCATCAACAATTCTCTCTTTTATTCCCTCTTTTCCTCTGATAATTTCGTCATAATAAGACTCAATCCCCATTTTACCTAATATGCTACCAGGGTGATATTCAGGATTGGACTTTAATTTTTTTAATTCTTCTTTGCTTATAACTCCTGTATAACCTATAAGCTGGGCTGCTTTTTCTCTTAAAGGATATGTCCTTTTAGGAATATTGTCCCAGTATAAACCCTGTAAATTCTCAGAAAACTCACTCAAACGAACAAGGGTTTTATAATCCGTATCATACTCAAGTATAACAGGGGTATATTTATCAATAGCCTGTTGGGTGATAGCTGTCTGGATATATTCATAACTTACATCTAATAGTTTCATTATATTTGAGAAAACTATCATTTGCTCATTTTTCTTTTGAGGTAGATAAGCTGGAATAAGATATACAGCTATAGAAGGTTTATTATAAGCAAGCTGATATTCTTTTGTTCTGTCATAAATTATACTTCTATTCGCCTGAATTTTAAGAACCTGAGTTTGATTTGCAAGTGCTCTTTTGTATAATTCTGCACTCTTGAAAAATTGAAGGTAAAAAAGCCTCAAAAACAAAAATCCAATAGAAACAAAAATTATAATCTCTATATAAAAAATCTTTTTCTTTGTTTTAAGAGAAATTTCCTGCATTCATAACCTCTAAAAAAGTTAAATAAGGGAAAGTGGATCTATATCTATTTCCATATAAACTACATTTGTGAAATTTGAATTTTTAAAGTAGCTATTTATAAACCCAATTGCCTGTTTTATACTACTTAATTTATCTGATTTGATAATTATATGATATCTGTAGTTATTTTTCAACTTTTCTAATGGGCAACTGACAGGCCCAAGAACTTCACAGTTATCAAATTCTTTTTTATTTTGTAAAATAAAACTTTTTATTTCCTGACAGAGCATTTCAAGTTTATCCTTTCTTTCACTTCTTAATACGAGTCTTGCAAGACGAACAAATGGCGGGTAATGAAAATTTTTTCTCCTCTTCAATTCTTTAAGAAAAAAATCGTGATAGTCTTGTTTTGAAGCACATAGAATTGCATAATGTTCAGGAACAAATGTTTGAATAAAAGCAACTCCTTTTGAACCTTTTCGTCCTGCTCTTCCTATAACTTGTGTGAGTATAGAAAACGTTCTCTCTGCCGATCTGAAATCTGGAATGTTTAACATTATATCCGGCATAATAACTCCAACAAGCTCTATACCGGCTATATCATGTCCCTTTGAAACCATTTGTGTGCCAATAACTATGTCAACCTCATGCCTCTTAATTTTTCCGAGTATTTCAAAGTAACTATTCTTACCTCTTGTTGTATCAAGGTCCATTCTTTCAACTCTATGAGATGGGAATATTTTCTTTATTACATCTTCAAGTTTTTCTGTCCCACTGCCAATCTCCTTTATGTCTATAGATCCACAGGATGGACATTTTTCTGGTGCAGAAATGGAATGCCCACAATGATGACATTTAAGTTCGCCCTCTTTTTTATGGAATGTGAAAGAGACATCACATTGTGGACATTCAAATATATAGCCACATTGTTCACACATCAAAACTGGAGCAAAGCCTCTTCTATTGAGAAAAAGAAGTATTTGCTTTTTATTTTGAAGTGTTAAGATCATATTTTGTAATAACCTATCTGAAAGTATCTTGTTTTTTTCATTTTTTAAATCTATTATCTCAACATTTGGAAGATTAACTGAAAACCTATTTTTAAGCTCAAGCAGAACAAATTTTTTTCTCAAAGCATGATAATAAGTTTCTATCTGTGGAGTTGCAGAGCCAAGAACTAAAGGCATTTTTTCCTTCATACATCTGAAATATGCAATATTTCTTGCATGGTATCTTGGGGAGTTATTTGACTTGTATGAAGCATCATGTTCCTCATCTATTATAATTATGCCGGGATTTTTGAGAGGCAGAAACAATGCAGAACGAGGGCCTATAACTATTTTTGCTTCTCCTTTTAATGCTCTATTCCATTCATAGAGTCTTTCTCTTTTAGTCATTTTTGAATGATAAAGAGCAACTTTATCTCCAAAACATTCGTAAAACCTTTCAAGGTTTTGTGGTGTAAGTGAGATTTCTGGGACAAGCAGAATGGCAGATTTTCCATTTTCTAATGCCGATCTGACAAGATATTTGTAAACTTCTGTTTTACCTGAACCTGTAACTCCATAGATAAGAAAAGTTTCGCTTTTTGACTCAATTATTGATTTTTCTATTGTTTTAAAAGCATAAAGCTGTTCTTCTGTCAATTTCTTAAAAGCATTTTGAGAAATATAATAATTGTATTTAAATTGAGATTCTTTTTTTTCGGTTGGTATAAAAGAAAAGAAGGCTTCACCTAAAGAGCAGAAGTAATTTTCTTTCATCATTTTGGCTATTTCGTAATGAATATCAGTTATGATCGGACTTTCATCTAAAACTTCAATCACTTCTTTTAACTTAAAATCAAGATTTATTTCGTCTTCCTTGAAAATGTTTAATACTATGCCTACTTTTTCTTCATTTTTAAATTCAACAACAACTCTTGTGAGTGGTTTAATATTTTTTTCGTGAGAAATTTTATAGTAAAAGGTTTTTTCTATCGGCAAATCCAGCAAAACTTCAACAATCATTACTCATCTCTCAAAATCACAAAACTATCTTCGGTTTCCCAGAGAATTAATTCATGGAGTTTATAATTTTCTCCTTGAAGTAAAGGATATAATTCATTCCATATCCACCCAACTATATTTTCAGCTGTTGGTTGTTTTACAATATTATTCAAATAATTGTGATCAAGTTTCTCTATAATATTGTCATTTACTATTTTCTTGAGAATTGTAAAATCTATTATCATTCCAGTTTTTTTGTCAACTTCTCCCTTTAAAGTAACACGAAGTTTATAGGTATGGCCATGAAGATTCTCACATTTTCCATTATATTCAATAAGCTGATGTGCCGAATCAAATTTAAATTCTTTTGAAATATACATTTCTCCTCCTATTTTTTTACTCCTATCTTAGGACAGTATTTTTCAACAGGACAGATAGAACATTTTGGCGAAACAGGCTTACAAATAGCCTGTCCAAAAGCCACAAGAATTTCATTATATTTACCCCACCACTCTTCCCACAAGATTTTTGAAAGCTCTATTTCTGTCTCTTCTGGATATTTTGTTTTAACAAAACCAAGCCTGTTTGAGATTCTATGAACATGAGTGTCAACAGAAATAACTTTAACTCCATAGCATCTATAAAGTATAATATTTGCTATTTTTCTACCTATACCCGGCAACTTAAGAAGTTCGTTGATATTATCCGGGACTTTTGAATTATACTTTTCTTTTAAAATTTTTGCAATTTCTATAAGTCTTTTTGCCTTTGTTCTGTAAAATCCAACAGGGTAAATTAAATCCTCAATTTTATCAGCAAGTTTCAATACATCTTCAGGAGTCTCAATCAATTTAAAAAATTTTTTTACAACCTTGATTGTTGTTTCATCTTTTGTTCTTGAACTCAAAAATGTTGCAACAAGAATCTGAAAATTATTTTTCTTTGAAATATCAATAAATTCTTTGACAGGAGAATTCCAGTTTTTATATTCTTTCTCAAGAATTTTTAAAATTTTTTCTATCATATCATACTCTTATAAGTGGGATTTGCTCTTCATTTATCAATAGGTATCTGTTATGAATCACTGGATTATGACTTATGGCCTCTCTGATATCAAGCCCTGTAAGCCCTTGAATTACATCTTTGAGTCGCACTTCTCCATCCTTCTGATGGTAAGATATGTTTAAAATATTTTCTTTAATGTGCCATTTAATTATGTATTCATAAAGTGAAATAACCTTTTCTCCTTTAAGAGTTTTCTTAATAAATTCTTTTGATGATTTATAGTTCTTTACAATTTCTTTTTCATTTAAAATAGTCTCAATCGAAAAATCAACAATATGACTATAAAGCTCTTTCATCTTTGATTTTCCCTTTTCAAAAATAATTCCATCTTTTATAATCATTCCAGTGGGCAATGCTTTGTTGAGTTTATTTATTAAAACATCTTTTTCTTCATACAAAGCAAGTTCAACCTCCCCTATCTCATATTCACTTGCTATTCCAACGGGAAGTGCACTGAGAGTTCTCACTTTTATATGAGGATTGAAGCCTTTTGTATAAGCTATTCCAATATTTGCCCTGATAAATGAATAAGAGAAATGATTTTCCACATCAATTGTTGAAAAATATTTTGAACTTTCAAGTTTTGTATAAACAAACCTGAAAATATATTTTGCATCATTTGTTATCCAGATATTTGAGAGAAAATCATCTTTTAAATAATCTTTATTTTCAGGATTTGCAAACTTATTTTTTACGTTTTTATTACAATTTCCGCAGTATGAATAACACTTCTCTCTGCAATCTTTTGTCAATTCTTTTTTATCTGCCTTTTTAAGCTCCTGTATTAAAAATTCTTTTTTTATTCTTACATCAATTATGTCCCATGGAAAAATTGTTTCTTCACTTTTTTCTGATAAATAAAACTCTGGATTAACGCCTGTTTCATTGAAGGCTTTAAGCCATAATTCAAGATTGAAATGCTCACTCCATCCATCAAATCTTGCTCCCAGTCGAAAAGCCTTTTCGATAGCTAAAGCGACCCTTCTATCACCTCTTGACAAAACACCTTCGAGAAAACTTACATAAGGATTGTTATATCTTATGTTAATGTTTCTATAACCTTTTAATTCCCTTATTAACATATCAAAAGCTCTCTTGCCCTCATCAGGAAGAAGCTGTCTTTTCCACTGAAATGGTGTGTGTGGTTTTGGAATTAAGATGGCTATACTTATAGTTATATTAATGTTTCTGAATTCTTGAGACATATTTTTGGCAAGATGAACTATATCCATAACTTCTTTTTCAGTATCCTGTAAAAAACCAAGCATAAAGTAAAGTTTTACACTTTTCCAGCCAAGACTTTTTGCAATCGAAATAACATTAAATAACTCCTGCTCATTTACACCCTTGTTGATATAATTTCTTGTATCATCACATCCCCCTTCTACAGCAAAAGTAAGACCCGTTTTTCTTATCTCCTTCGCCTTCTCAGCAAGCTCAAGAGTGAAACTATCAAGTCTTAAACTTGGAAGGGAAAAAGAAATTCCGTGAGGAGAAAATTCTTTCTCAAGCAGGTTAATAAGGTCTCCAAGTCTGGAATAATCACTTATTGAAAGCGAAAGTAAAGCAAGCTCTCTATATCCAGTGTTTTTGATTATTTCTTTTGAATAGTTAATTATTTTTGCAATATCTCTTTCTCTTATGGGCCTATATATATTACCAGCCTGACAAAAACGACAACCTCTTGTGCAACCCCTCGAAACTTCTATTACAGCTCTGTCCTGAACTGCCTGAATATTTGGAACTATCTGAAAAGCAGGAAAATCAACAGTGTTTATATCACTTTCCACTCTTCTTAATACTTTTTTGCCTTGTGGAACAATATAACCATTTACTTCTTTAATTTCATAAAAGGATGGAACATAACAACCTTCTATTTCTGAAAGCAACTTTAAAATTTCTATTCTTGTGAGATTTGCTTTTTTACCTTTAGCTATGGTTCTTACTATCTCAAGTATCAGTGTTTCTCCTTCTCCAATAGCTATAATGTCAAGAAAAGGTGCCACTATCTCTGGATTTGATAATATTGGTCCACCACCGATTATGAAGGGAATATCTATAGTATTTCTTTCTTCTGAATAAAGCGGAATATTTGATAAATCAAGAATATTTAAAAAATTGGTTATTGTAAGCTCATATTGAAAAGAAAAACCAAGTATATCAAACTCATTAAGTGGAGTTTTTGTTTCAAGAGAAAAAAGTGTAAGCCTCTTTTCCCTTAAAAATTTTTCCATATCAAACCATGGGGCATAGGCTCTTTCACAACTTATATCATCTTCTTTGTTTAAAATATTGTATAAAATTTTTAAGCCAAGATTTGAGATTCCAACCTCATATACATCAGGGTAGATTAAGGCAACTCTCGTTTTCCCTGTTTTATCTTTAACTATACTATTTTTTTCTCCGCCAATATATCTTGCTGGCTTTTCCACAAAAGGAAGGATTTCCTTCTCAAGAAGTTTAAAAAAATCCGTCATAATTTCAACTCAATTGTAAATTCTGCACCTTTTTTTGTATTCTTTACGTAAATTTTGCCTTTGAAATTATTTTCTATTATTACCTTGGACATATAGAGGCCTATTCCCGTTCCTTTTTCTTTTGTTGTAAAATAAGGTTCAAATATCTTTCCAATAATGTCATCTGGAATACCACCACCATTGTCTTCTACCTTTATGTATAAAATTCCATTGTTTTCGTTAATGCTTAAGTTAACAAATGGATTTTCAACATTTCTTTCAACCAGTGCTTCAAGAGAATTGTTAAGTAAATTTATCAAAACCTGTGAAAATTGGTTTGGATAGCCTTTTATTATATAATCCTTTTCAAAATTGAAATGATACTTTATGCCTTTTGTATCGAAAGAATCTTTCATAAATAGAAGTGTCTTTTCTGTAATTTCAACAATTGAAAAATCTCTGAGTTCTCTATCTGGTTTAAAAAAGTTTCTGAAGTCATCAATAGTGTTTGACATATGCTTGATTAACTCCATAGTTCTCGAAACAGTTCTATCGAAATATTCTTGATTAAGCCTTCCATTTTTATAGTTAAAGTGAAGATTTTGGACAAGTATACCAACAGCATTGAGAGGTTGTCGCCATTGATGGGCTATATTTCCAAGCATCTCTCCCATAGCTGCAAAACGGGATTGTTGTATAAGTAATTTTTCATTTTCCAGATTTTTACTCACTTCTTCTTTAACTCTCTTATCAAGTTCTTTGTTTAAATTTTCAAGCTCTTTCAAAGTTTTCTCAAGAGAAATTTTCGCAATCCTTTCTTCTGTAATATCTTCTTCTTCAGCAACAAAGTTAACAATCTGTCCTTTGTCATCAAAAATTGGAAATATATTTGCTTTCACCCAGTAAATTTCTCCATTCTTTTTTCTATTCTGAAAAACTCCTTTCCAGATATTTCCACTGAGTATTGTTTTCCAGAGAACTTTGTAGTCAGCTTCATTTTGGAAACCAGATTTTAAAATAGAAAGTTTATTTCCTATAACTTCTTTCAAGGTATAGCCAGTAATATCAAGGAATGCAGGATTAACATACTCTATATTTCCACTACTATCCGTAATTATTGTAGCAACAGGAGACTGTTCTGCAACCATTGAAAGTTTTTTTAGTTCTATCCTTGTTTGTGCTTCGATAGTGATATCCTGAATATGAAAGAATAAATACGTGGCATTTTTATATTCAAAAATATTTGCTCTTACTTTGTAGTAAAGCTCTCCCCTTTTTTCATTCCATATCTTTACCTCATAAGTAATTTTCTCAATTCTTTTGAGAAGCAAAACAAAATTCTCAATATTATAATAATTTTTTAAAAGTAAAAAAGGAGGAAATTTTTTGTTAATCAAAAGTTCTTGTGTATGACCAAGAATATTGGCAGCCGCTCTATTAATAAATTTTATCTTGCCCTTTTCATCGATACATACGATCCCATCAGTAGCATTTTCTATGGCATTACTTGTTAATGAAATTGATTCTTCAAAGATTCTTTTTTCAGTTATATCCTGTCCCGTGCATAGATAACCTTTTAGTTTGCCATCCTCACCTATCCAGCTCTTATTATACCACAAAATATCTCTTTCTTCTCCAGAAGAAGTTAAAACAGGATTTTCATTTGTAAAAAAAATTTCTTTCTCTTCATTCAATGAGTGTATTATAATATTATTAAGCTCTTCTTTTATCTCTTCTGGAACAAAATAATCCACCCATTTTTTACCAATGATATATTCTCTTTCATAACCAAGAATCTCACAGCCTTTTTTGTTAATATATTCAACCTTACCATCGAGTGATAAGAATAAAATGATATTTGGAGAAAGATCATTTATAGTTTCAAACCACTTTCTTTGTGAAATTATTTGTTTTTGTAAATTCAGGTGTCTATAAGCTATTTTTATAGCGATATCAAGCTCTTTTTCCTGAACTGGTTTTATAAGATAAGCAAAAGGGAAATTAACTAATGCATTTTCTATTGTTTCTCTTTCAGAATAAGCAGTTAAAAAAATTATACCACCATAAAAATCATTTTTTATTTTTTTTGCAAGCTCAATCCCGTTAATTTTATTGTTAAGATTGACATCTAACAATATTATATCTGGTTCTAATTCTTTTATTTTTGAAAATGCATTTTCAGCATTTTGAGAAAACCCAATGAAATCATAACCTAATTTTCCAAGTATTATTTCAAGATCTTTTACGTATATTAAATCATCTTCAATTACAAAAATTTTTATATTATTTTTCATTACTGCTCCAGAATAGATTGATTATAGATTATCATATAAGAAGATTCCTGTCAATATTTGAAAAGTTTAAGACCGGGGAAGGATTTTCCTTTCCCCGATCTCTTTTGAAGAGGATTGGTTATATTTTCTATTTTCTTAAAAGATGGCTCTGCTATATAGCATATTAAATATAACAACAAATAATTTTTTTGTCAATATTTTTTGAAAAAAATCTTACCAAAAACTTTCAAAACTCTGAAATTTTATGTAAAATATTAAGTCATATTTTATTTGAGGATATATTCAATGATTGAAGGCAAAAAAGATTTTTTAGATACAGAAGGTTTTTCAGAGAAGGCTTTGTTAAACATTATAGAGCTTGGTCTTAAAATGAAAAAAAACAAAGCAAAATACAGTAAGAGCTTAAAAGGCAAGAAACTCGGAATGATATTTGAAAAGTCCTCTACAAGGACAAGAGTGTCTTTTGAGGCGGGAATGTATGAGCTTGGAGGAATTTCGATTTTCTTAAGTTCAAGAGACATACAACTTGGAAGGGGTGAAACTATAGAGGATACTGCAAGAGTTCTATCAAGATATGTAGATTGTATAATGATAAGAACATACAGTCAGCAACTTGTAGAAACCCTTGCAAAATATGCAACAGTGCCAGTAATAAATGGGCTTACGGATCTTTTACATCCCTGTCAGGCTATGGCAGATTTTATGACAATCGCAGAATATAAAGGAAAATTCAAAGGCTTGAATTTTTGTTTTATTGGTGATGGAAACAATATGGCACATTCTCTTGGTCTTCTTGCTTCAAAACTGGGCACAAATTTTTCAATTGCTACACCAGAAGACTACAAAATGAATGAAGAAATCACCCAAAAGATAAAGGAAAATGCCAAAATAAGTGGTTCAAAAATAAAAATCACTACAGATCCAAAAGAAGCAATTTTAGATGCGGATATTGTTTACACTGACGTATGGACATCTATGGGACAGGAAGAAGAAACAGAAAAAAGGCTTAAAGCCTTTCAAGGTTTTCAAATCAATGATAATCTTGTAAAAAATGCAAAAAAAGATTATATTTTTATGCATTGCTTACCAGCCCACAGAGGTGAAGAAGTAAGTGCTTCAGTAATTGATGGTGAAAATTCTGTTGTCTTCGATGAGGCTGAAAATAGACTTCACATCCAGAAAGCTATTATGTATTTACTTTTAAAATAAAACAGAGGAATATATGGCAAAAGTATGGCAAAAAAACAATGAAAAATTAGACCCTGTAATTGAAAAATTTGAAGTGGGGCTTGATTATTTATACGATAGTAAACTATTCAAATATGAGATAGTCTCAAGTATAGCACATGCTTTGCAACTTGAAAAGATAGGTATTCTCACAAAAGAGGAAACAACTGATATAGTTAAAACCCTTAAAGGGCTATACAAAAAATACGGGAATTACTTTCCTCTGACACAAGAAGATGAAGACATTCATTCAAAAGTTGAATTTCTTCTTACTCAGGAGCTTGGAGATATAGGAAAAAAGATACATACGGGTAGAAGTAGAAATGATCAGGTCATTACAATCGTGAGACTTTTTGAGAAAGAAGAGCTTTTAATTCTCACTTTAAACTATCTTGAACTTCTTGAAGAAATTTTAAAACTTGCAGAAGAAGAAGGAGAAAAGATTCTTCCCGGTTATACTCATACAAAACAGGCAATGCTTATTAATGTAAAATTCTGGCTTACTGGTTTTGTTGAACTCGCAATGGATAACATTAAACTTATAAAGAATATTTACGAACTTATTGATGCAAATCCACTTGGAAGTGGAAGTGGTTTTGGTGTCCCATTGAAACTTGATAGGGAATACACGGCAAAACTTCTTGGTTTTTCAAAGGTTCAATTGAGTCCGATGGCTGTTCAGAATTCAAGAGGAAAGTATGAAGCTTTAATTGTCGATGCTTTCTGGAATATAATGAATGATTTTTCAAGAATGGCAGCAGATTTACTCACTTTTAATATGGATGAATTGCTATTTGTTAAAACAACTGATGCCATAACTACAGGTAGTTCTATAATGCCACAAAAGAAAAATTTTGATGTAATGGAATTAATCAGGGCAAAGGCAAATGTTATTCTTTCCTATTCTCAGGGAATAAAATCAATCATTAATGGCTTAATATCTGGATATAACAGAGACACACAGGAGATTAAAGAATTATTGATAAAATCATTTATAATGACTAAAGATTCTATAAATGCATTAAAAGTAGTAATAGAAAATATAAGTTTCGATGAAGAAGCAGTATTGGAAAAACTTTCAAAGGGAATTTTTGCTACAGAGATAGCTTATGATTATGTAAAGAATGGAAAATCATTCAGAGATGCATATAAAGAAGCAGCTATGCAGATAGAAAATATTACCATTACTCAAAAACTTGCAAAGCACAGCATAGAAATAAGACTATCTCCCGGTTCTCCTGCTACAATTGATTTGAAAAAATACAAAACTCAGATAGAAAAAGAAAAAAAATATTTTAACGATTTATACAAACAATTTACAGAAAAATTATCAGATTTATTAGAATAATTTGCGGAGGAAGTATGATAACAAAAGAACAGCAAAGAACAATCTATTGTGGAGAAGTTAAAGACGATTCTCTTAATGGAAAAAGAATAGTCATAAACGGTTGGGTTCAAAATTATAGAGATCATGGTGATCTTACATTCCTTGACGTAAGAGATAGAACAGGAATTGTTCAGCTCGTATTTGACCCAAAAACAGACCCAGAAGCTCATTCGATAGCCAAAAAAGTGAGAAGTGAAGATGTTATAACTGCAAGCGGTATAGTTTACTTCAGAACGGAAGAAAACATCAACCCAAAAATTCCAACTGGAAGATTTGAAGTCAAATGTGATACCATAGAAATATTAAGTAAATCAAAAACTCCTCCATTCCAGATAGATCAGGAGGAAATAAACGAAGAGGTAAGGTTAAAATACAGATTTCTTGATATAAGACGACCTTTTATGTTTAAAAATCTTTACAACAGGCATAAAATAGTCTCAACTGTAAGAAATTTTCTCAACAACAATGGTTTCATTGAAGTTGAAACGCCTATTTTGAATAAATCTACTCCCGAAGGTGCAAGAGATTTTCTTGTTCCCTCAAGACTTTCTCATGGAAAATTTTATGCACTCCCACAGTCTCCACAGATTTTCAAACAGCTTCTTATGATTGGTGGTATAGAAAGGTATTATCAAATTGCCAAGTGTTTCAGAGATGAAGACTTAAGATCAGACAGACAGCCTGAATTTACTCAGATTGATATTGAAATGTCATTCATAACACAGGATGATATAATTAGCCTTATGGAAAAAATGATAGCAACAGTTCTTAAAGAAAATTATAACATAGAGATTAAACTTCCTATCAGAAGAATGACCTATAAAGAGGCAATGGAAAAATATGCTTCTGATAGACCAGACCTCAGGTTTGCTCTTGAGATAGTTGATGTAACACATATAGGGTTAAAAAGTGATTTTGCAGTTTTCAAAAATGTTGCAGAAAAAGGTGGTATGATAAAATGTTTACCAGTTCCAGAAGGTAGTAAACTCTCAAGAAAGGATCTTGATGACTTGATTGCCTTCGTTGGCAAATATGGTGCAAAAGGTATGGCTTGGATGAGAGTTAAAGAAGGAAAACTTGAATCAAACATAGTAAAGTATTTCTCTGATGAGGTTCAAAAGGAATTGATAAAAGCTACTAATGCAAAAGAAGACTATACACTTCTTTTTATTGGTGATACCAATAAAAAAATAGTTTATGATTCAATTTCAAATTTAAGACTCAATATTGCTGATAGATTTAATCTTAAAGATAAAAGCAAACTCGAATTTGTCTGGATTGTTGATTTCCCACTTTTTGAATGGAATGATGAAGAAAATAGATATGATTCTGTCCACCATCCATTCACAGCACCATTGATTGAAGATCTTGAACTTCTTGATAAAGAGCCACTTAAGGTAAGATCACAGGCTTATGATCTTGTTTTAAATGGAATAGAGCTTGGTGGAGGAAGTATAAGAATTCATAATACTGAACTCCAGAAGAAAATCTTTAAACTTTTAAATATTTCTGAAGAAGAAGCAGAAAAGAAGTTCGGATTTTTGCTGGAAGCTCTATCCTATGGAGCACCACCACACGGTGGACTTGCATTCGGGCTTGATAGAATGGTTATGGAATTTGAAGGGCTTTCAAACATAAGAGATGTTATAGCATTTCCAAAGACTCAGAAAGGTATGGATCTTATGTGTGATTCACCTTCTGAAGTAACACCAAAGCAACTTGAAGAACTCGGAATAAAGATTGTAGAATTCAAGGCAAACAAGTAGGAGGGTAAAATGAAGATAGTTCTTGCATATTCTGGTGGGCTTGATACTTCTGTTATACTCGCATGGCTCAAAGAAAAATATAATGCTGAAATAATAGCTTATGTTGCAAATGTTGGGCAAGATGAGGACTTTGATTTTATAAAGGAAAAAGCTCTCAAAACTGGAGCATCAAAAGTTTATGTTGAAGATTTAAGGGAAGAATTTGTCAATGATTTTGTTTTTAAAGCAATACAGGCGAATGCTGTTTATGAATACAAATATTTGCTCGGTACTTCACTTGCAAGACCGATTATAGCCAAAAGACAGGTTGAAATAGCCTTAAAGGAAAAAGCTGAGGCTGTCGCACATGGGGCAACAGGTAAAGGAAACGATCAGGTCAGGTTTGAGCTGACTTATAGGGCACTTGCACCACACCTTAAAATTATAGCTCCATGGAAAGAAGATGACTTTTTCAAGGCAAGAAATGACTTAATAGAATATGCAAAATCAAAAGGCATTCCTGTCCCTGTAACACTTGAAAAACCTTATAGCACAGATCCTAACCTTATGCATATATCTTATGAAGGTGGAATACTTGAGGATCCTTCACGTGAATATGACAAATCTATGTTTCAAATGGGAGTTGATCCTGTCGATGCACCTTCAGAACCAGAGTATGTCAGTATAGAATTTGAAGAAGGAATTCCTGTAAAAATAAATGGAAAGAAATTTTCTTCTGTAGAATTACTTAAAGAAGCAAATAAAATAGCTGGCAGAAATGGAGTTGGAATTGTTGATATTGTTGAAAATAGGCTTGTTGGTATAAAATCAAGAGGAGTTTATGAAACTCCCGGTGTAACCCTTCTTATGGAAGCTCACAAAGCACTTGAGACAATAACTCTTGAAAGAGACACAATGCATTATAAGCAGATGATAGAGCTAAAATATGCTGAAATGATATACTATGGACAATATTTTCATCCACTGAGAAAAGCTATAGAAAGTTTTATCACTGAAACTCAAAAAGTTGTGAGTGGTGAAGTAAAGATGAAACTCTATAAAGGAAATTGCATAGTAGCTGGAAGAAAATCCCCAAATTCTCTATATGATGTAAATCTTTCAACCTTTGAAGAAGGGGCAGGTTATGACCAGAAGGATGCAAAAGGTTTCATAAAATTATTTGGGCTACCTATGGAAGTTTTCGGTAGAAAGCATGATTTAACAAAGGATAAGTAAGATTGTAAAACGAATAATAATTTCAAGCCAAGGCTGTCCAATAACTATTTTTTAAGTGAATTGCTTCGTTCCCCCACCATTTTGTAAGCAAAATTATTTAGCAAAACAAAATGGTGGTGGCCTTGCAATGACATAAAGTCAGTCATTGCAAGCCTTCGTAGAAGGCAAAGCAATCTAAAATATCTTTTGGACAGCCTTTCGGGAGATTATGAGACAGCTTCGCCATTAAAAATATGGATATTTATTTGGTTTATGAAACTATTTTTATAGTTCTTGCTGCTATAGTTTTTATTATTTCGATAGTATCAAGTTTTTGTTTTCGGAAACTTTTTTACATTATAAATTTTTTTGCTTTTTTAAATATTTTAGTTGTATTAATAGTCAGGACTGTATTATCAAAACATCTTCCATACAGTAGTTTTTATGAAACGCTCTTGTTTTTGTCTTTTATATATAATCTCAAAATTTCTTTTATATCTAAATATCCTGTTAAAACAAAAGGCATATTGATTGTTCCAGTTGTTATCATGCTAATTAGCTGTTTGATTGTGCCTTCTTCATTAAAGGAAATTTCAGAACTTAATCCAATATTTAATTCGATGTGGTTTAATATTCACATTCCAGCATTTATGATAGGCTATTTATCTATAATTTCAGCTTTTGTTTTAAATCTACTTGACATATCAAGAATTTATCAAAATGAAAGCTATATTTTTGAAATGAAGATAGCAACAATTTTTACATTAATTGGTTTAATATCTGGTTCAATATGGGCAAAAGAAGCATGGGGGAGTTATTGGAGTTGGGATCCTAAAGAAATTGGTGCTTTAATAATATTTATACTTACCAGCATCTTTCTTTTTGTCAAAAACAAGAAGTCTCAATTTATTATTTCTATTTTAACAATCTTAGTGCTCTTTATAACCTATTTTGGTTTAAGTTTTTTAGTTTCAGGGTTGCATTCTTATAAGTAATTATTCCACTATATTATATTTTTTTCTTACCTCTTCTCTTGGGAATGCTTCAAAGTGCCACCATTCATTGGCTATAGGATTAAAACCAGCCTCTATCATAACCTTTCTTAGTAAAAGCCTGTTGGAAAGTTGCGATTGAGTTAATGGGCCTGAAGTTTCAAGGTCTTTTTTTATTAAACTTAAAGTTTTTTTATCCAGATTTGAATTGGATATTTTTTCAGGGTTAACAAAAATTTCTTCAAATCTTGGTTGAGCTTTCACTCCAAAATAATCAAAAGGTGTTCCCATATCGAGTGGCTCGCCATTATTATAAGCTATTGTTAAGTCAACCGCACATCCATAGTTGTGTATAGAGCCTCCTTTTGGATTTGCGACATATTGTTGTTGTTCTGTTCCCTTTACTATTTCCCACATTATGTATTGAATGCGTCTCGGTCTTAACCCATCATAAACCAGTAGAGTAAGATTGGGATTGATTTGCTTAAGAATTCGCTGGGCATTGGTTAGTTTGATCGCTGCTTCAAGTCTTAAATAACAGTTTGTAAGATTGCCGTATACATTTTTTGATAAAAAATTATTCGTTGTTGCATACATCAGTTTAACCTTTATCGTTGGATCAAGAGATTGTATATCTACAAGTTTTTCCTTTTGAATAATATCTTTTGTAATTAAATCTTTTTCAAAAGAATACAGAAAAGAAATAATAAAAATAAAGTATATTATTTTTTTAAGCATATTTATCCTCTTAGTTTCTTTAATTCTTCTTCTGTACCCATTATTACTACTGGCTTTTTATCTGGATCCAGCCATTTTAAGATATATAGAATATTTTCTTCAGAAAGAGCGATGCAACCAGTTGTAGGAGAATATGGCTTTCTCCAGACATGGAAAAATATTGCACTACCTTTACCCGCAATAATCGGAGAAGTATTGTATTCTATAACTACACCCCACTTATAGAGATGATCACTCCTACGCATTTTCTCCATACTTTTTGCATCTGGCTTACCCCTCACCCATTGATTGTAAAGTGGAGAAGACACATCATCAACCCAGAAGTCATTGGTGGTAGCCTGTCTGTATGGCATTTTTGTGGTAGCTTTTTCTGCATAACCAAAGGTAAAGCCTATACCAAAGATTCCCGAAGGTGTTTTCCCATCACCCTCTCTTTTAGTGTCAATCTCTGCAAAGCCATTCTTTCCTATTGTTGCAGGAAAATTTGTAATAAGATGCCATTCGCCATTATTCTTCTCCATAAGGAAAACTCTGACATCTTTATTTGTCATATTTTCACCTAAAACCAGAATTGCTTGAGATGCAACTTTTAATACATCACTATTTCTTAATTCAATCATTAAATTAATCTTAACATCCTTGGCAAAAAGGAAAACACAAACAAGCTGTAAGAAAGTTATGACATATTTCATAAAAACTCTCTTAATTTAAAGAACAAGATATTCCTTTAAAAAAGAAATTAGGTTTTTTGCTTGTGTTTTTAATAGTATAACCTCCATTTCCCATATCAGGAGTAATAGTAATATACTCTGTAAAGATTTTTTTTGTAGCGTCTTTATATTCGTATTCATATCCACCTCCACCACAATCACCTTCATAAAATGTTCCCGTTCCCTTCTGTTCCACTATATAACCAAATAACCTTAAGTCAATCCCTTCTCCACTTGCCTTGAGAATTTCATAATT
The DNA here is from genome assembly GCA_037479045.1 of Brevinematales bacterium. Classification (GTDB taxonomy): domain Bacteria; phylum Spirochaetota; class Brevinematia; order Brevinematales; family JAOACQ01; genus JAOACQ01. Next base: position 127,943 of record JBBFLL010000003.1, read on the forward strand.
TCCTATAGCAAAAAACTTTCTGGCAGTTTCTCCTTCAGTCTTTTCACCCTGTATATATATACTACCATCAGATCTGAACCTGAAAGTATAACCTGTAAAATTTTCTCCCTCAGACCAGGAACTTGAAGATATTTGGTTGTCAAGAACCTGATTTATGGATGCTTTTGAAAATTCATTCTTATTATATTCAATATTGTCTTTTAAAAACTTAATTGGATTAATGAAAAAGTATTTATCCCCATCAAAGAATCTCATTTCACTTATTACGAGATCTTTATAAACAGTTCCTGGATAGCTATCAACTACTGTCATTTTCAGATGATTTCCCTTGAATGATTTTGGTAGGTTTATTAACTGATCACCTAATTTATCCTTTATAGAAATAGTTTCTACATATCCATTATCTCCTTCAAGTTTAAGGGTTTTCACACGACTATTTGATTTATAATGAACATCTGAACGTTGATAACCATTCCATAATTTTATAGCCTTAATGGTTTGCGGTTCTTCAAAATTGAATTCAATTACATCCCCCGTCATTTTTTTATCTGAAGACCATCCATCCTCAAGTTTTGAATCAAAAATTTTATATATATTATAACTTCTTTCTGGTGAAAGAGTTGAAGTTGCCTTTACACTTCCATTTACAATTTTTGGTGTTTTTATTTTATAAGGTTCATCTTGTTCATCATATATTTCTATTTTTTTAACTACAACTTCCTTATTTCTATTAAAGTTAAATTTTAAAGAATTCCATTCTCTTTTTTCATCAATAGTTATTTCAAATTTTTTATCCTTGGGGGACAAATAATAAGTATAATCAATGTCATTTAAATAAATCGTAACATAGTCTTTTATTTCGTTTTCAAATTCAATTAATAAACCTTTGATTTTTTGAGGCTTATCAAAAAGTATATCAAGACGAGAATATCCACTGCCCTTAGAGGTATTCCATTTTTTCCCTTCAAAGATAACATAAGGTAAACTTTTATCAAAAGATGTAGCAGATATAACAGATGCAAAAAGTTCATTCCCCCCTGCAAATACTCTGGTAGTGGTAAAAAGCATTAAAATTAAAATAAATATTTTCATATTTTCCTCCTGATTATCTTTTATTATAGATGAATTCTATAAAATTAGAAATATTTTCTCCTGATTTTATATTTTCTTCTTCTGGTAAAACAAAAGGTAAATTCACTTTGTATTTATCTGAAGAAACAATTTTGAAAGCAGGAGAGCTTCTTCCATCTTCATAAACTCTTGCAATGAATAAGCCTGTAAGGTTGTTATTACCACGTTTGCTTGAGAAAATAAGCCATTTACCATCTGTTGACCAGCTATGCCACGAATTCATTGTTCCTTTTTGATTCAATTCCATCTCTTTTAATGTCTTGTCTTCAATATTGTAAAGCCAGATAGTGCTTGTGCTACGGGCAAAATATCCTTTTTTAGCATCAGCAACTACAAAACTTATAAATTTTCCATCTGGCGAAAAACGAGGAAAATAGCAATAATCTGATGGAGCTTTTTTAAATAATGGTTTTGGCTTACCACCTTTCCCATCATTATACGGCACTAACCATATACTTACTGGCTTAAGATTATTTGTCTTCTTGTATGGTTTGTATCGAGAGAAAACTATAGTTTTTCCATCTGGACTCCATGAAGGCATATCTTCAACAATATCAGGTTTTGAAGCTCCCGGAAGCAAATTTAACTTTCCATTATCAATATCATATATAGCAATATCTCCAGAAGTATAAGTCATATCAAATGGCTCAATAATGTTTGATTTTGTTTCAATTATTGATTTGTTTCTAACAACAAGAAGAATTTTACTTTCGTCTGGTGAAATACTTACAAATGAAAATTCTCCAAATCTTTGTTCTTTAAAAATTGGATTATCATTGACTGTAGTAGCACGAATGAATCTTCTATCTTTACCTCTTTTTGCGTTAAGTACAATAGAATTTTTGCTATAAGAGTGACAACCTACACACGTAGATTTAAGTTTTAACCAATTTTCTGGAGATGGCTTTTCAATCGAATATATCTCTATCAAAGCATCCTGTGAAGGATTAAAAAGTGGTTCAACAAGTCGATAGATTACAATGTCTTTAAAAGAATTTTCATCAACTATTATACTTACACTATCAAAGGCTGTATTATCCAATCTTGAAACCGAAAATGTGATATTTTTCTCTTTAAGAAAAGGAATAAACTCTCTGGTTTTAAAATGGTATTTATTTCCGCTGACTTTAATTGATAGACTTTTATTTGAAGATTTTACTTTCAGAATATAATTTCCGTTTGAAATTTCATCTTCCCATTCTATAATTGGATATTTCCAGTTTGCTGGAACAACTGAGTTGGAAGATACGCTTGTAATTCTTAAAGCCCACATATTGGTATATGTAAAAAATAGACAACAAAAAATTATGATTAAATAATTTTTCATATATAAGTATGTTAACCAATATTAAAATTTTTTGCAAAAAATCTTTCAATAATTTCATAGAAAAAAATAAAGTTATATAAAACAATATAGATTTTTTAATCAAAAATAATATATTTTATCTCATGTGAGGCTGTCCAATAAGTATTTTTTAAGTGGATTGCTTTGCTTTCTTGCGAAATGTTGGAATGACCTGAGAATTTATTATTTTACTATTTTTTAAAATTTTGAGGATTAAAAAATTACCATTTTTTTGAAACTTATCTTATAATTAATCAAATTTAATAAATAAGGATTCTATATGGAAAATGAAAAGCTCTCTCTTAAAACAAAAATTGGTTTTGGTATTTGTGATCTTGGGGGCAATCTATTTTTCACAATGATGGCCTTCTGGATAATGAATTATTTTACTGATACTCTTGGTTTGATGCCAGCACTTGCTGGAACAGCAATAATGGTTGGAAGAATATGGGATGCAATAAGCGATCCGTTGGTTGGCTATCTTTCTGATCACACAGAGACAAAATGGGGTAGAAGAAGACCTTATATTTTTGTAGGAGCTATTTTCTTATTTATATTTATGCTTGTAATGTTTAAAAATCCTTATATAACTGATCAGAAAACGTTATTCTGGTGGACAACTATTGTTCTTTGTTTACTTTTCACTGCTTATACACTTACAAGTGTGCCGTATTCATCTTTGACACCTGAATTAACAACTGATTATGATGAAAGAACAACTCTTAATAGTTTTCGTATGACTTTTGCAATAGTTGGAACCTTTATTGCCGGGGGACTTGCATATCCTATTATAGAAAGTTTTTCAGTGAAAACTTATTCTGAAGGGATTTTAAAAATAGATCGTTCTCAAGGTTTCTTTGTAATGGCTATAATTTTTGGCCTTATTATGTCTATTTCTGCACTTATAACTGTATTCTCAGTTAAGGAAAAACAATCCCAAAAGAAATTGAAAACAAATTTTATAAAGAATTTTATAGGTGTTATCAAAAATCCACCTTATTTAATTGTTCTTTTTACCTATATGTTCAATATGATAGCTATAACTTTATTAAGTGGTTCTCTTGTTTACTACTTTAAATATGTGTTTAAAAATGAGGGGCTTACGACACTGTCTTTTATTTTTCTTCTTGTTCCGACAATTCTTTCAATACCTCTATGGGATAAAATTTCAAAAATTATTGGAAAAAAGTGGGCTTATTTTGCTGGTATGTCCATTATAGTTTTTTCTTTGCTTATTAATTTTATCTTTGGTAGATTTTTTGGACCAAAATTTTTTCTATTTATTCTTGTGATAACTGGTATAGGATTTTCTACAGGTTATGTATTGCCATGGGCAATAATTCCTGATACTATTGATTATGACCACTTAAAAACTGGGACTAAAAATGAAGGTATATACTATGGAGCATGGACATTTTTCTCAAAAACGGGCCAATCTTTTGCAAATTTTTTGATTGGACTTATTCTGCAATTTGTGGGATTTATACCAAATGTTGAACAAAATAATGTAGTATTAGAAGCTATAAGGGTAATTTTAGGTCCACTGGGAATCTTATTCTATCTGATAGCAATGACGGTTCTCTTTTTCTATCCAATAGATAGAAAAATGCATGATGAAATATTAGAACAAATTAAAGAAAAGAATCTATAGCTTTAATTACATCCTCAACCTTAATAGAATCCATACATTCAGGTTTTTCACATTGAGTTTCAAAACCAAGACTTATGCATGGTGAACATTCTCTTTTGTTATAAATTACTTTTGAGTTTTCAGAAAGAGGTCCCCACCTTACTGGGTCAGTTGGACCATATAAAGCTACAATATTGGCATTAATCGCTGAAGCTATATGGACTATTCCAGTATCTATTGAAACAATGAGTTTTGAATTCTTAAGAATATAAATGCTGTCTTTAAGGCTTTCTCCTGTATAATTTATTATCATTTTCCCATCAATATCTTCATGTTCAAATTTCCATCTTACTACTTCAGCATCTTTTGAATCTGACTTTCCGCCCGTGAGGATTATATGGTAGCCTTTTTTGACAAGATATTTACCAATCGTTATCCAGTTATTTATATTCCATTTTTTAAGATTGGCTTTGGAGCCTCCGGGAAAAAGGTGAAATACAACATATTTTTCAGGAAGTTTTATTAAAGAATTTACAACCTTTAAAGATGGCTTTTCTCCAACAGGTATTGAAACACTCCTTAAAAGATTTCTGAAATTTTCAACTTCATGCACACCTTTTTCAATGTGTTCGATAACCCTATCGTAAACATAATGCCTGTATTGTCCTTTAGTCTTAAAGCCAATTTTGAATTTCGAATTTATAAAAAATGATATAATTGCATTAATTCTTGGCCATTGACCAAAATCAAAAAGTATATCGATTGGCTCAAGTGAAATAATCTTTTTAAACAATTCAACTGGTTTTGATATAGGCAAAACAACCTTTTCAACAGGATTTTTTAAGTCGAGCAGTTCAACGATAGCCTGATTTGTTTCAGAACAAAAAAGAATTAATTTAGAATTTGGAAAATTTTTCTCAAGGTCTTTTAAAACACCTGAAAGAATAACAAGATCACCTATAGCAGCTTCTTTTATAACACCAATGGTTTTAATATTCTCTTTATTAAAACCTTCCGATTTTTTCAAAAAAATTTTTTTTATTACTCCAAGAAAAAAGACTATAGGGACACCAATTATAAAGTCTAATCTCTTGAGAAGCGGATTTCCTCTTTCTTTCATAAATTAACCCTTTGTTAGATAACCATCATTCTCTTTCAAAAATTTTACGTATTTTTTAACTCCTTCTTCAAGAGAGGTAAATTCTTTTTTATAGCCTGCTTTTCTCAAATTTGTTAAATCTGCCTGTGTAAAGGCTTGATATTTCCCTTTTAAAGCATCAGGAAAGGGAACAAATTCTATCTTTGAGCCTTCATAAAGGCTTTTCATTATTTCTGCAATTTTTAAAAAACTTTCTGCTTTGCCAGTTCCACAATTAAATATACCTTTTATAGAAGGATTATCAAAGAAAAATAAATTAACATCAACCACATCGTCAACATATATGAAATCTCTTACAAATCCATCACTTCCTTCAAAAAGTTTCATTTTACCTTCATTTTTTATTTCATTATGAAAATGATTTATAACTGAAGCCATCTTCCCTTTATGATTCTCCTGTTGCCCATATACGTTGAAATATCTTAAACCAACAACCTGAGTAGTTATTTTATTCCAGTTATTTCTCAAGTATTGATCAAAAATATACTTTGAGAAAGCATAGACATTTAAAGGATATTCACACTCATTTTCTTCACGAAATCCATTTAAACCGTTTCCATAAACTGAGGCTGAAGAAGCATAAATAAACCTTGTTTTGTTGTTAATACAATAAGAAAGAAGTTCCTTGCTATATTCATAGTTATTTTTCATCATATACTTTCCGTCTGTTTCCATAGTGTTTGAACAGGCACCATTATGAAAGATAACACTGATCTTTTTAAAAGAATTCAGATGAAGTAAAAAATCTTCTTTATCAATAAAATCTATAAACTTGAGAGCATTGAGATTTCTTTGTTTTGCAGAATTTTTAAGGCTATCCACAATTATGATGTCATATATACCTCTCTGGTTAAGTCTATAAACAATATTGCTACCTATAAATCCAGCTCCACCTGTTACTACAATCATTTGAAACCTCCAGCCTTTTTTATTATACTGGTTGTTGAATAACCATCAACAAAATTAAGTATAATAGTCTCCTTAGCGAATTCTCTACCTACAACATTTTCTACCTTATAATCTCCACCTTTTACAAGAATATCTGGCTTTATTTTTGAAAGAATTTCATATGGTGTATCTTCATTAAATAACACAACATAGTCAACCATTTCAAGGGCAGAAAGCATTAAGGCTCTGTCATTTTCGTTGTTAATAGGTCTTGATTCACCTTTTAGTCTTTTAACTGAAGAATCACTATTAAGCCCTATCACAAGAATATCACCAAGTTTTTTTGCTTCAGAAAGGTAGGTAATATGCCCTCTATGTAAAATATCAAAACAGCCATTTGTAAAGACAATTCTTTTTCCTTTCTTCTTTAAGTCTTCAAGAACAACAAGTAATTCCTCAAGTGATAAAAGTTTATTGAGTTTTTGTTTTTCAAATTCCCTTACAAGCTCATCGTAGTAAATAGGCGCTGTGCCAGCTTTTGCTACTACTACTCCAGCCGCCTTATTAGCAGTAAATACAGCATCTTCAAAACTCATACCAGAGGCAATAGCCACTGATAATGTCGCAATAACTGTATCTCCTGCACCAGAAACATCATACACTTCCTTTGCCTCTGTTGGAAAATCATAAAACTTAGTGCCATCGTATAGAGTCATTCCTTTTTCGGACCTTGTGACGAGTAGATAATCAACTTTAATTTTAGAATATGCAGTTTTTAAAGCCTCTTTTACTTCATCATCTTTATTTAAAATATTTTCTCCAACAAATTCAGAAAGTTCTTTCAAATTTGGTGTTATTAAAGTAGCCCCCTCATATCTTTCCCAATCTTTTTTCTTTGGGTCTATAAGTATATGTTTTTTCTGCTTTTTTGCCTCTTTTATAACCTCTTTACAAACATCGTAGCTACAAACACCTTTTGCATAATCTGAAATTAACACTATATCGTTTTTATAAATCTCATCTTTGAGAGTAAAAATGAATTTTTTCTCATTTTCTTCATTGAAAGAAAATGAATCTTCAAAATCTATTCTTAAAAGTTGTTGATTACCAGATACTATTCTTGTTTTGGTTATGGTTTTTGATAACATTGGGAAAAGATTGTAGGATATATTTTCTTCTTTGAGTAGATTCTTAAGTAAAATAGCGTTATCATCTTCTCCAACAAGACCAATGAGCGTAGTTTTAGCTTTTAGTTTTGAAATGTTGTTTGCAACATTTGCTGCTCCACCAAGAACAAAAGTCTCTTTCTTGATATTTATTACGGGAACTGGTGCCTCAGGCGAAATTCTATTCACACTACCATAAAGATAGGTGTCAAGCATTACATCACCAATTACAAGAACACTGACTTTATTAAAATTTTCAAACATATTTTACCTTTAATATTCAAATAAAAGACTTTATATTTTAGTTTGAAATGAAAAAAATTTCAAAAATTGTATATAGTTTTTGTTGGTTTTAAATACTCTGAAAATTTACTGAACAATAAGCCTTGCTTTTAAGTTTCCATTTTTGTAGAGAAGTTCAAGAATTTTAGCAACGTCTCTACCTGATATGCCGAGTTGATTTAAGCTATCCACAAGTTCACTTACCGTTGTTGAGTTTCTTATATATTGGACATTTTTTTCTTCTCTTCCACTGGAAAAGGGTGATAAGTTTTGATTCCCAATGTTGAGTTGAATATTTTTGTATGAAATTGCCGCCTCACTTATTACTACATTTCCACCTGCTACTAGTATTCCAGTTGAACTATCTATTATAACACTTGGCTCATCTTGAATTTCTATTTTTGTGGAGAATATTTTATATAAAGTTTCAAGGACATCTTCGTCTTCGTTAAATTTTATGACAATACTATTGCCAGAAAATGATTTAAAGTTTTCAGGGAACTTTTTTTGAATTTCTGATACAATTTTTATAACTGAACTTATACCAATATTGTCATTTACTATTAAAGTAAGTTCTTTTTTATCATTCAGTAAGTCTCTTGAGATGTTTTTCTGGATTACTCCTCCCTGAGGAATAATGCCTGCGATACCTTTTGTATTTTTGTTAGCCTCTATTTTGCCGCTTGCTATAGCATAAATTTGATTGTCTCCACCAAGTAAAGGTGTTACTATAAGCTCTCCGCCTTCAAGGGATTTTGCATCATAAACGGAAGAGACTTTTACATCTATTTTTGAACCTGCCTGAGAGAAGGGACTTAAATTCCCTGTTACAATGACAATGGCAGAGTTTCTTGCTCTTAGCTTTTTAGGGTCAACCTTGAATCCGAAATTCTTTGCTATCAAAGCAAGAATTTGCTTGGCATGAGAACCATTATCGGAATCTCCAGTTCCTTTAAGTCCAACTACTATTCCATAACCGAGTAGTGGGTTGTCATTGTATCCTTCAATTGTTACAATGTTTTTTAATTCTACAGATACAGCAAAGATTGAATTAATTATTAACATTAAAACAAAAATAAACTTATTCATTTTTAGCCCTTACAGTTAAAAACTTCCCATTATAATTTTCGACAAGAAAAAAATTATTCTCCAGTTTTTTTATAATTTTAACTTTGAGTTTGATGTTTATACTGCCCTTTTTATAATATAATGTTGCATTTTGCCCATAGATATCAGAGAGATAAAAATCTTCCCTTTCTTTATTTAATGTCGAACTGATAACTATGTTGGTTATAGTGCCACACTCACTTTTAAAATAACATAGTTTGACAAAAGAGTTTAAAATATCTTTTTCAATGAGGTTTGTGATATTTATTATATACACATTATCCATATTCTCAGGTAGTTTTGTGTCTAACACATCATAACCCATACCTTTAATAATTTCGTTAAATTTATCAATGGGATAAGGTTTTACAATTTTTACATCTATTCCTTTCCCTGCAATTATAAAATCGTCACTATTAAGAAATCTGAGTATATCTGTAGAAGAATAAAATTTGCTATTTAAGCTAATTTCGTTTGTAAAATTTGCGCTATTTTTAAATAAATTTAACAGAGATATCTTTGAATTTGTAATATATATTGCATCTTTAAGGTATAAAGTTTCTCCAAAAGATAGTGTTGTTAAAAATAATAGAATTAATAAAATCATAGTTATTTTATCGGCATATTACCGAAAAACAAAAGTAAAATTAAATATGTGCATATTGCACTTTAAAAGTGCAAAAATGTGCATTTTTTACTTTTAAAAAAATTTTTACAAAAAATTATTTCTTTGTAAAATATATCGATAGAAATTTAAGCTGACATTTTGGCACGCTTTTTGCAATATATTATGCATAAAGCCCCCTTAAATATATATTCTTCCATACCCTCCTCTACCCCCGGGGAGGGTTTTTTTATTTTACATTGGTTTGGATTATCGTGCCGGGAAAGTAAAATTTTAAAATTTCTGTGAAATTATATCCTTTTTCTGCAAGTCCTCTTGCACCCCATTGACACATACCAATTCCATGTCCGAAACCTCTGCCTTTGAAATGGATTTCCTTTTCATATACTGAAGCTTGAAAATTAAGACTTTTAAGACCTTTTAAACCATTTTCCCAGCATCTTCTCACAAATTCATATCCACTCATTTTCAAAACCCTTTCGGGAGAATGAAGGATTATTTGTTTTACAAAATTATTACCAAGATGTTCAACTTCAAATTTGGTTAACTTCCTTAAACCAAAAATTCTTTCTATATCTTTGAAATGAGTAATCTTTTCCCAATCAAGAAATGGTGAATTTATACAATTTAATTCACCATCTGTGTAATCAAATTTAAAGTTTGTATTAAGTGTTTTTATGGTATTTCCAGTAAGATAGTTATCAGGAAAAATAATTCCACCGCAAGTAGAATGAAAAAATGGATAAAACAACTTTCCTTTGTATTTTAAAATAATTCCTTTTGTTTCGTTTACAGCCTGTTTGACTTTTTTGCCAGAAAAATTACCCCCTCTATAAGCCTGAAATTCACTGCTTAAATCTGAAACTTTTTCTTTTTTTTCAAGCTGGTAGTATAGGAGTGTTCTTGATATTACACTTTGAGCCTTTAATGCTTCTAATGGGAAACTATCATCCATTTCGCTTCCAACTACGCTTTCAAGGTATTGTTCTTCACTTACTTTATTAATTACTGAAAATGTATTATCTATTGTATTAATAATCAGCTTTCCGTAATAGTATTTTGTTGGGATGTCAGAAGTTATTTCTATTATTTCATTTTTATCTTTTGACTCAATTTGTAGATTTTTTACTTTTGAATTTTTTGTTATTTTTAATTCTTTATATTTCTTCTTAAAAATGCCTTTTTTCACTATTATTCCACTTTCTGCTTTAAAATTTAAGAAAGGTCTTTTTCTTAAAACTTTTAGCTCTACATCAATTGAAAAAAGAGAATTGAAAATAAAAAAAAGAATAATTATTTTATTTCTAACCATATAGAATCTCCGTTTCCGTATTCATCAAAAACGCTTATTTTATTTTTCCCTGATTTTGGAACTACTGGAATTTTTTCTAAAATTTTTGCTTTTTTTATAAATTCATCATTTATGAACCAGTATAAGTATTGTGTGTCAGGGGTTGCCATAGCTTCAAGTAATATTTTTGTGTTTGTTTCTTGAGATTGTGAAAAATAGAAAACTGAATTTTTCATTGGTGAGATTATTTTTGGTTTGTGGCTGGATAAATAGTTTGGACAGTCTGGATTATGAGGAGGTAAAAAATTATATTTCTTACCTGATGACATTAAATAGTGAAAAACTTCTACAGGCCAGTTTTCTATAATTAACTTTTTGTATTCTTCATTTTCTTTCATACAATAAGCACATACCATTTTACCATCTTTCTTTCTTACAAAAATTTGTTTGTGAATACTACATTCTTTTTCAGAAGAAACCCCCTCTATATAATAGTCTTGAGTGGTATTGCTACAAAAAATATTTGGCTTTTCGCCACTGACTGCGCAAACTTTTCTCTTTTTAACCTTTTCTGGTTTTGTAAACCATCTGTCCACATCTCTTGTAAGAAAGTTGAATACTTCGACAAGAACTGGAGAGGCAATTTCTGCTCCAATGAGAAAGGGACTCCATTTACCATTGACGTTACCAAACCATACCCCTATTGTGTAGTCAGGGTTATATCCAATACACCATGCATCTTTAAGTCCAAATGAGGTACCGGTTTTGAGTGCAAGTTTAGCAAGTCTTGGGTTAAATTCCCAACTATGTGGCAAATCAGGCCTGTTATATCCAGAAAGCATCTCAGAAATTATATAGCAGGCTTCTTTACTTAATATTTCTTTCCCACTTTCTATTTTTTCTGATGTTGTAAATTTGAGTTTCTTATATTTTCCTTCATTTGCAAGACTTGCATAAAGTTCAACAAGATCCTCAAGTGTAAGATAGAAACCTCCTATAGCTATAGTTAAAGCTGCTTTCTTTATGTCTTTTTCTCTTGTGAGTGGAAATATGTTCTCAATTAATTCGCTTAAACCTTTTGTTTCTTCTTCTAATCTTATTGCAGGAATATTTAAGGATTGCTGTAAAGCATATTCTACTGTTACAAGGCCACTTGTATTTTTTGAAAAGTTATAGGGAACAAAATCATCTGCATAATACTTGGGTATGTCATAAATAATTTTTTTAGGTGTTATAAGTCCTTTATCAATAGCTTTTGCATAAATAAAAGGTTTAAGTGTAGAGCCGGGAGATCTTAATATTTTTGCACCATTGACCTTGCCATTATTTTTATCATCAAAATAATCAGGAGAACCAATGTAAGCTAATACCTGCATTGTTTTATTATCAACTACTATTATTGCCCCATTATTAATTCCCAAAGTTGAATATTTTTTTGAAAATTTTTTTATAATATTTTCGCAAAATTTTTGAACATTTAAGTCAATAGAAAATCTTGTTATCCAATTGGTTGAAATATAAGATTTTGACTCAAGGAAGTGAGGGCATAAGTAAGGATTTGCATATCTTTTCTTTAATATGTAAGAAGGAAATTCAAGATCAGTTTCTGAAATCTTGATTTTTTTGATTACTTTTTCATAGCTTTCCTTGCATCTTGAAGTTAGGCTATCAGGTCTATTCTGATTAGGATTATTTGGTATAGAGACAAGGACGAGAGCTTCTTTAAGTGAGATTTCGCTTATATTTTTGCCAAAGTAGAACCAGCTTGCTGCTCCAACTCCTTCAATATTGCCTCCCATAGGAACTTTGTTTAAATACATTTCAAGAATCTCTTTTTTTGAATAGTGAAATTCAAGCTGTAGTGCATTAAAAACTTCAAATAATTTTGAGAGATAAGTTCGTGGACGAGGTTTTAACATTCTGACAAGCTGCATTGTTATAGTTGAACCACCAGAAACAATTTTACCAGAAATAATGTTGTAATAAAATGCTTTTATGATTGACACTGGATTGAATCCCGGATGAAGATAAAAATATTTATCCTCATAAGCAACGAATGAATTAACAAGATAATCTGGCATTTCTTTAATAGAAGTTTTTATCCTGTATTTTTCTGTCGGTGATAGTGATATGTGCATTATTTTGCCATTTCTATCTGTATAAAGTTTTGAATAGTCCTTTTTTGCTTCCTTTATAGAAAAAGGAAAAATAATATCAAGTAGCAAAAAAATTAAAAATGGAAACAGGAGAATAAAAATTATTTTAAAGTTTTTCTTTATCAAAGTCTTAATTTTTACAATCAATCAATCTCCCTTTTTCCTTATATAAACCTTACCTTGAGGTTTTGAGATTGAAAACTTTTCTGGACTATACATTGCTTCAGCAAAAATCTGAGGAACGGTAAAAATTCCTTCTGTAGTAGCTCTTAAAGTATATGAGTAATATACTTTTCCAGAACATTTTGATGAAAATAAAATTAATCTATCATCTCTTATATCCTCGTATGCTCCATTCCAGTTTTCACTATATTTTACTTTTATTTCACCTCTTGAGGAAAGTCTCGGGTTTTCAATCTCAAAACCAGCAGGAAGTATATCCACAATTACGACATTATCGATTTCTTCTTTGCCAGTATTGAGCTCTATTACTCCAACAATAATATCTCCAATTTTAACATCACTTAATAAAATTGGATCACCATTTGTATCAAAGTAATTTCTTGTAATTGATATAGTAGAATTAGTTGGATTTACATAAGTCTCTATAGGTATTCCTTCATAATAAAAACTATAATAAACATAACTATCCCCATCATTTTTGAGTCTATAGTTTTGTAAAGTGGTGTTAGTAAAATAAATGTATGTATTGTTGTGGTTGAAAGTAGTTGTTAAACTTTCTCCAGAATAAAGATTTACACTGAATTTTTGTTCTTCTATTGAATTTTCATACAATCTATAAAATGCCATAAGTGCCCTTGAATTATCGTGAGTTGAGGGAAATTTGCCATTTACTATATATTTTTCAATTTCGTTGACAATTTTCTCAATTCTTGAGTCCTTTGGGTTTATATAAGCAATTGCTTCAAGACAGATGGAAAGTCTTTTTACAATTGAGTCAAAATCTCCCCCATAAGCAGATGGAAAATTCTTAAGAATAAAAGTATCAGGAATTAATTGGCTTGCTTTGTCTTTATTTCCAACAAGGGAATAAGCCATAGAAAGGAAACATCTATCAATATAGGATAGTGTATTGAGAGAATTTTCGACTATACCATTCATTGTTTCAATGTCAGCTTCACCTATTAATGCTTTGAGGTATAAGGCATAAGGAGATTTGTTTTCCCATTTTATACCTTCTTCTACAACCTTCATTCTTTCGAGTCTGCCTCTTTTTTCTTCCTTTTCAAATTTTTTAAGTTGAAGTAGATTATATACATTTTTCATTAAATTTTCTGGCACATTATATCCCATTTTGTTTGCTTCAATCAAGAAATGACAGACATAGAATGAAAGATATTCATTGAAATAAAGTTTTCCCGGCCAGAGGGAAAAATTATCGTTAATAAAGGATTTATCTATCTTTTTAATTGCTTCATTGATGTAGAAATCAATATTTTTAATTTTTGGATTTGTGTAACCTATTTTCTCAGCCAATTTGCCGTAATATAGTAGAGGAAAAGCTCCTGAAACTATTTGCTCTGTGCAACCATATGGATATTGAATAAGATAGTCAAGGGCTCCAAGAATTTTTGTTAAATATACTGGAGATACAGAAATTCTCATTTTCTTTGAAAAATCATAAAATTGGTTTGTTATAGTTAAGTTTATCTCTTTGCCTTTTTCCAGCTTGCCAATGTAGGAAATAGTACTGTATGTTTGAGTGGGTCTTATAGCAAGTTCGGTTAAAGAAGTTGATGTAGTATCATTTCCTTTTGCTGTGAATTTGAAAGTGGCTTTCCCAATGTTCTTGTCTGCTGTAACCTTGAAATATACTGTCCCCTGTCCATCATTTGCCAGCTTTAATTTTTTAACCTGACTACCACTTACTTTCGCCGGGCCTTCTATTTCAAGTTTGACTTCTATTTCTCCGGTTTTTCCAGTTTGATTAAACATTTTGACAGGGATTTCTATAACATCTTCGGGAGCAAGCACTCTTGGCAATGAATAAAGCATTACAATGGGGTCTGATACATTTACATATTTTGCCACTGAACCAAATCTGTCTCTATCAGCCGCTATGGCCATAATTCTTATTTTACCATTGAACTGTGGAAGTTTAAAAGTATAATTTATCTCATTTTTTTCATCGGGATAGAGAATGCCAGAGCATAAAGAAAGAGATTTGACTCGCTGGGCTGCAATTGGGTTAATATGTTTTCTCCCATATTGACGATCCATTTCATCTCCACCTATTGCTAACTTTAAAGGTTTTAAATCCGGGAGTATCAGATCAAAAATTGAATAGGTATAACTCTGAAGTGCAATCTTTTTATAGAAAAAGTTAAATGGATCGGGCGTTTCAAATTGTGTTATATCGAGTATACCTTCGTCGACTGCAAAAAGAACTATACCAGTATTCTTTGTTGCTTTATTTAATTTAACATTCACAGTTAATCCTTCATCAGATTGAATTGTTTCTTTGTTGTTTATAGTTATATCTATTTTTTTGTTCTCTGCATTAAGTTCAAGGTTTTTTATACCAAAAGCTGTTGCAGGCATATACTTAAGTCCATCTTCTGGCCTTCTTATTACGTAAGCAGTTATGTATGCATTGGGCATATATTCATCTCTTATCTGAATTGGAATTGTGGCCTTGTTGTTTTGCAGCTCAACAACCTTCATATCGTAAATTTTATCTTTTTCTATAAAAAGGAAAAGTTTACCCGGAATAGCTGACCTTACATTTACAATAGCAGTTTCACCAATGTTGTATTTTTCTTTGTTCAGAACTATACTTAAAGTTTCTTCATCTTTTGTAGAAATTATTTCTTTTTCCTTCCCCTCAACATAGAATGTTGTAAGTGATTTAAAACCATCTCTTTTACTCAATGATACTGTGTAATATCCCGGATCCTCGGGTACAAATATTATTTCCCCTTTGCCATTTATATTTATCTTTTTGTAGATTAAGCCTTCATCATAAAAATCACCGGACTGTTCAATTTCTCCTTTTGTCCCTTTTTTCAGTAGATTGTAGTAAACTCTATACTTTATATACAATTCAACTTCATCAGAGTTTGTAAGTTTTCCGTTTTTGTCTACAGCAACATATGAGATTTTTACTGGTTCTTTTACAACATACCTATCCTTTTTTTCTTTTTTTATTCCGTAATAGATGGAATAAGGTTCTAAGGGGATTGTCTTTGAAGCACTGACTGGCGACCCATCTTCATCGTATACTTCAGCATAAATATATGCTAATAATGATGATGGAGGTTTTATTGAGGAAGGGATATCAAAACTTATTGTTTTTTCTCCATTTTCATCAAGTGTGTCTGAATAATCTTTAAAAAACTCTTCATAATAATTTTTTGATTCATCATTAAAAATATAGTCTTTAAAATCTTTTGCATTAAAAATTCTTGACTGAAAGATTATTTTTGCATTAAAATCAAGTCCACTCCCCGGAGCACCAAACATATATTTACCTATAACTTTGAAGCTTATTTTATTTTCATCTTTCTTTGTTGGCACAGAAATTTCTGCCTTTATCTTTTTAGGCAGGAATTCTTCTACTTTGAGAGTAGTTTCTCCAGTTAATATTTGGTCACCAATCCATAATTCAGCATAATAAGAGCCTGTAAGTGCATATGATGGAAAATCAACTTCAAAAATTTCCATGCCATTTTCAGGAATTTTTTTATTTATTTCTTTGAATCTATTACCAAGTGGGTCAATTATTCTGAGTTTAAAATTCATATCAGGAGGAAGTGAAAAATCTCCTTTTCTTATTATTGCGGTTATATAAGCCTTTTCTCCGGGCCTGTATACACCTCTTTCTGGAGTTAAGAATGCTTTTATTTCGTTAGGATTGTAAGGTGCCCCTCCAACTGCAAATCTTGATTGATCAATAGAGCTTGAACTGAATACTAAATATGAGAAATCTTCTTCTTTTTCTACTAACAAGAGATAAGGGGAAAGATATACTTCACTTACATTCCAGCTATTTGTTAGTTCTGTTTCTTTTAAACCTAAGTTTCTATTTTTCCAGTCTTTAAAAATAACCATTCCACTATAATCTGTTACCTTTTTTTCAATGAGAATCTTTTTTCTTGTGTAGAGTTTGACTTCAGAATTTGCAATAGGCGTTAGATTTTTTATTGAATATATAAATACATAGAGATCTTTCCCGGATTCCTTTGCTATTATACCAATGTCAGTACAGAGTAATACTTTTTGATCTCCACTTGCAGGAATTGTATTTTCTTCATAGTCTGAATCTTCTTCGTAATCATAATTTTTATCTACTTTGTCTGGGGAAATAGTAATTTTATAAAATCCTTTGTAAGGTAAATTGTGAATCTTTTTAAGATTGAGAAAATGAGGTATTTTCTGATTTATTTCTCCTTCAGTAATATCAACAGATTTATAGAGAATTGTGTTTTCGTATGAAGTAGGATAGTCGGCAGTAAGATAGTCAAGCAGATTTTCCTTTAATACTTTGTCTATTCTGATATTGAAGCTATCAAGATTTACAGTTGTTATTTCAAGATTCATATTGCCATCTGGAGTTAGTAATTTTCCTGATGAAGCAAATTTTACTCCCGACGGAAGATCTTCAATATGGATCTCATTTGTTATATTTTTTTCAAGTTTATAACCAGACTTGCTTGTTAGTCCTTCTGAAACAATTACTGTGTATGTAACCCCAGGTTTGAAATCTGTTTTTAAAATTCCATAACAATATTCTGTTTCAAGTTCAAAATTAACCGGGAAGTATTTTATTTGGTTATTTATATACGTGTTTGTATATAGAGAAAGATGTTTTTCGAGATTTTCTTTTCTTACCGGACGGCTGAATAAAATAGCTACAAATGTGTTTCCTTCCACAGGAAAACTTTCTACATTTCTTACTATAAGTTTTTCTTTTTCTGGGACTTTTACAGAAAACACAACTTCTCTACCTAAAGTTGCGTTATGATACTTAGATTTTAAATTTTTGCTGATAGTTATTTTTATATCTTGAGTAAACAAATCTTCTCTTTTAACTTTAAATTTTATATAATACTTTCTCTCAAAATTTGAAGGTTCAACCGAAAAGTCAATAACTCTGCTTCTGTTGTTTTCAACTCTTACGTTTTTTTTAAGTTCATTTATATCAACCGGGAAGTTAAATTCTATCTCAGCCACAACCTCATTTTCTTCAAGAGTTAAAGGATCTGTATTAAAAAATATGTTTCTATAGACTTCTTTAAACCTTTCTGAATAAAATTTTGTATTTGCAGAAGAAATTAATTTTCCTTTTTTCTTGAAATACTTTGTATTAAGTTTAACTTTGTAAATCTGTGAAGGTTTAAAGTCTTCAACGGGAGTGAAAACAACTTTTTTACCGCCAATAAACTTATATTTACCAGCAATAGCAGGTTTTATATTAAAAATATGGTATTCTGGCTTTACAAACAAAACATTTGTTATAATATTTACATTAGAATATTCAGTATCATTAGTCAGAATAAGTTCCTCACATATTTTTTGATCTATTTCCACTTCTTCATCAAATAAAAGTACAATATCATTTCTTATACCAACCTCCTGAGACTTTTTTGGGCTTACAAAATTTGGTTGTATTATAAAAAACATTCTTAAAATTATTGCAATAAAAACAACTGCAAGAATAGGTAATACAATTTTAGCAATAAGAGAAAATTTATTTAAAATAAAATTAAAAGGCTTTTTTAAAACTGAAAATATACTTCCTATTTTCTTATAAGAAGGAATACTTATATCCAACTTAAATTCTTTAGATAAGTTCCAGAATTTATCATATGAAAGAAAAAGAGTAAAGCCGATTATGAATATTAATATCAAGAAAAATATTAATATCTGCTCGTTATAATTATTGTCAAGTATTAAAATACTTAAAAAGAAGAAAACAAGTATTGAATAAATTAAAAGTCCAACAAAGAAATTCCCCCATTTGGTAGTTAAAATTCTTTTGACAAGCATACTTAAAACTGAATAACCAATTGCAAATATTACAAAAAATACTATACCACCTATCATATTTGTTGTTTTAACCATTGAGATAAAAGAGGCAAATATATAAAACAATAAGGATAATATCAATAATATTAACGGAATAAGAAAAGGAATTTGTTTTACTATTTGAATCTTTGAAAAATTTTCTCTTATGAGTTGAATTATCTTTATTATTTCAAAATAGATAGATTTAAAAACTTCAAAAATAGATACTGAAACTTTTTTTAAGTCTAAATCTTCATTGAATGACCATTTTTTATCATAAAACCAGCATAAGAAAAATCCAAGAACAAATGCTGGAATAATAAAAAATAGAGTATATATGTTTTTGAGTGGAAATAAAAATAAAAGAATCAAAATAAACGCAAGAGTAAACAAATTAAAATTTATAAATAAAAATTTTTTCAACCTTCCCCATTCTGTTGTAATTATTCTTTTAAACAGAATAAAAACAATTGTTGAAAATAAAGCAAGGATAAGTTCAATTAATATTAAACTTATCAACCTTACAACAAAATTTTTCTCAGTTAAAAAATCTAAACCTGTTATTTTTGTGTTTGGATTAACAAAAATAAGTAATACAAGCTGAATTATTAATAAAGCGATAAAAACTACAAAAGCCTTTTTAAAAGAAAATTTCTTCATTTTTCCCCCATTTTTAAAAATTTTACTTTAATTTTAAATGGAGGTTTTTTTATTTTCAAGAAAAACATAATAATTTTTTCTAATATAATTACATAAAAGAT